>JAJRVC010000349.1 GCA_024277475.1 Deltaproteobacteria bacterium | reverse complement strand
TGTTCTCATAATCCATCTCCCTTATGCATAAAAATAACAATCAATGCATACGATGTCAATCTTGTTTTTTATACATTTAGTCAAACAATTAGCCTTTAAGGAGCCCGAAGACCGCCATCCAGTCTTCCACCGTTACCCCGGGAATCTCAAAATCCTTTGTCTGATAAAAATCAGCAACCACCTCTGCGATATTGTCTACAGCGCATGCTTCCAGCTTAGCCACCAGCTGGTCGATGGCATCTACAGGAAAACAGAAAAAATCTCCCGAAATGAAGATGTTTTTTATCACGCCGTCATCCATGGTGAAATCAGCGCGGAGAAGTCCGCCGGTTGCCTTATGGATACGCTGCCTGACTTCTAGTCCCGCCCGCACTTTTACAACCCGCCCCTCCACTCGTTTGGCCTTACGGTAAAGCCAGGTATCATCCATCATCGAGGATTCAAGTACTTTCATTCTGTCAATTAATCTATCATCTTTATCCGCCGGCGCCAGCGGTCCCACCACTTTGGTAAATTCCTCCGCCAGCATGCTATTCAGCGTCTGTTCGTCCCATTGGATGGATGTCGTTTCTCCCAGCTCCCGGCGGATTGTGCTTAGATTTTCCTCGATTGTTTTTTTCACTTTATCACGAAATTTTTCGTCTGGAATTTTCAATACCCGGGACATGGTTTCATAATCGAAATCCAAAATCAGATTGCCGACAAAAACAATGCAATCGCCGATCTCTGCAGCACCGGAGCCGGATATCTTGCGGTTTTCTACAACAAGGTCATTAATCGGTTTGTATTTCGCCTGAATACCAATCCGGTGATGAACCTCGATTACAGGCTGCAAAAATTTTTTGTAAAATGAATCGATTCTTTTGGGGACAATCGGATTGTCCCGTTTGATAATGAGCTGGAAGAAGAGCTGGTTGCCGTCTAAAAAGACCGCTCCGCCGCCGACCTCACGCCGGAAGATCGGGATGTTATGCGCCCGGCAAAAATCAATATCCACTTCCTGTTCCACATCCTGATGGAAACCGATGCAGACGTAAGGTGAGGCCGGTGAGACCAGACATAGGGCTTCACGCCCAAGTTTTGCCAGGGCATGATACATTAGCTGAGATTCAAGCCAGGGTATTTTCCCCGGATTGTATAATTCCATTGTGAGTATTTCCTCTCTATTTGGCGGCCATTCGATCATAGCAATCGGAGGTTAAATCTTCTTTTGTGCCAATAAGAAGGTGCTTTTGAATTTTCCCGGAAGCTGTCCTTGGAAATTCATCAACATATTCAATATAGCGTGGCACTTTAAATTCAGCGATGCGATCTAAACAGTATGCGATGATGTCCGTTGGAGGAATACTTTTGGGAGTCTCTCCCTGAGCTGGAAGAATGTAGGCCTTAACTTCTTCACCGCGATTTTCGTCCGGCACAGGAACTACCGCTGCGCTTAAAATTTGAGAATGGCTGGTCAGAACATTTTCCACTTCACTGGCCGAAATATTGTCACCAGTGCGCCGGATCATGTCTTTTATGCGGCCAACGATGTAGAAATTTCCGTTTTCATCCTGTCGAACCAAATCACCCGTACGAAACCAATCTCCCACGAAGGCCTTAGCCGTTGCCTCAGGTTTATTATAATAGCCTTTAAAGATGCCGGGGCCTTTGATCAACAGCTCTCCAATTTCCCCCTGTTTTACCGGGTTTCCATGTTTATCAATTATTTTAGTTGCTCTAAACTCCGGCGGCTTTCCCACAGAACCCGAGCCGGTCATGTGATCATCTTCCAGTGGGACAATCATGCCGGTGCCTATTTCTGTCATTCCGTACGCCTCACGGGCGCGCACATTGAAACGCTCTTCGAATTGTTTGTGAAGATGCGGCGGAAATCCGCCAACGAGTACAAATCTTAAACAATGATTTTTATCATAAAGCGATTCGGGTTGTTTAAGGGTCCAGGCTGCCATTGTAGCCCAGGCTACCGTGACGTTATATTCGTTGATAAGCTTCATATAATTGGAAGTACTATATTTTCGAGTCAAAACCATAGTAGCGCCCGTTGTCATGCACATGATCAATTCCCATTGGGGATCCATATAATAAAAGGGGGTTACACTTAAAAAAACATCATCCTGGGTCAAATTTTCAGAAGCATTCATCCCAAGGGTCAGCCAGAATTCATGGGTGAGCATACAGCCTTTTGGAAACCCCGTGGTTCCAGAGGTGTATTGAATATTGATAAGATCATCTATCGTCAGATCAATTGTTGTAAATTCATTGGATGCCGCATCCGCCAGTTCGGATAACAAACTACCCAGATCTTCTTGTCCTGCACCGATGCTGAAGACCTTCTTTATTGCGTGTATCTTTTCCCGGGCCTCATAAAATATCGGAGCGAATTCCGTATGAATTACCAAGGCGATGGCGTCGGAATCGTTTAACACATATTCCAGGTCGACAGCTTGGTATCGATTATTGATGGGAACCATCACAGCGCCTAATTTCGCCAGAGCAAGCCAGATCACCGGAAACTCCGGGCAGTTGGGCAACATGACAGCGACATGATCTCCTTTTTTGATCCCTTCTTCTTGAAGCGCATTGGCATATTGATTCACCCGCGTATTCAACTCCTCATAACTGAAACCTAATTTCTCGTAAACGAAATGAATTGCTTTGTTTTTACCATAACGACTCGCTGCTTTTTCAAGCAATGTACCAATGCTATTTTCAATTCCAGGAATAAACATAATTGCTCCTCTCAATACGCCATCCTAAATCCGGACCCCGAGGGTGTTAAAACTATAAAGGCTCTTTAGATGATATTTTTTTTAGGGGATATCGTCACGTATTCACTTTCGTTCCAATACTGCAACATATACGTAGCCACTAATTGTATTTTCGTTCCGTCCTCCGCCGTATCATTTCCGCACTAAAAAATGTCAAAATCGACAATGCAATCAGCAATGATGAAACCGCTGCCAGGGTCGGATTAATTTCAAGGCGTACATCCATCCACATTTGAACCGGCAGTGTATGGCGCGTTCCACTAACCCACATGGATATCACCAGCTCATCAAAGGATGTCAGAAAGGCAAATAAAGCGCCCACAATAATTCCCGGCCGAATCAGCGGAAAGGTTATACGATAGAAAGTTTTAAAGGGATGGGCTCCCAAGCTGGCAGAAGCCTTTTCCAGGGTCTTGTCAAAGCCCTGCAATGCCGCAAACACATTTATGAAAACAAATGGAGTCGCAATAATTGAATGTCCGAGCACCAAACCCCAGTAGTTTTCAATCAGACGCAGCTTGGCAAAAAAACTGTAAATTCCCACCGAAATCACAATGTGTGGGATGATCATTGGCGACATTAAAAAGATAAAAATTCCGCCTTTCCAGCGGAAGTTTCGGCGATTGAATCCAAATGCGGCCAATGTTCCGAAAACGGATGCAACAATCATCACCATCAATCCGACTTTGAAACTTAAGACTGTTGCCGCAATCCATACGTGGCTGGAGAAATAATTCTGATACCACTGCAATGAGAGACTTTTGGGCGGAAATTCTAGATAGCTTGAAGAGCTCAGCGAAATAGGGAACACCACGAAAAGCGGAATGGCTAAAAAGAACAGTACCATTATAACCACGCCCCAAAGCAAAATTCGTCCCGGTTTTAAATTTTTTGCCATTATTTAAGATACAGTTACGTTTCTGCAGAGCCGATAAATCGATTTATCCCGATAAATTTATAGAAAATCACAATGATTATTAATGTCATCGCCATCAAAATCAAGGATAAGGCAGCGGCGAATCCCCAGTTGAGCAGTCTGGTGACCTGGCTTTCAATCAGCATCGCGATCATTATGTCCTTGCGCCCTCCGACAAGGGCCGGTGTAATAAAAAAAGCCATCGATAAGATAAAAACCAATGTGAAACCAGCCATAATGCCGGGCGTGCTCAATGGTAGAAATATGCGCCAAAACGTGCGCAAGGGTCCTGCACCCAAAATATTGGATGCTTTCAACAGGTTACGATCGATCCCTTTCATGGTGGCATACAAGGGTAAAATCATTAAAGGAACCAGTATCTGAACCATCGCCAGAACAACTGCTTTCGTTGTGTACAGTACCTTTATGGGCTCTGCAATCACATCGAAATAGATAAGCAATTTGTTCAATACACCCTTTCTACCCAATAGAACCATCCAGGCATAGGTACGGACTAAAATACCGGTCCACATTGGAAGCACCACAAAGATCAATAAAATTTTTGCCGTCTGGGGAGAGACATCGGCCATCAGGTAAGCAACCGGATACCCGACGATCAAACAGCAGATGCTTACCATAAGGGATATGGTTAATGTGCGTATGAGAATTTTTAGATAAACGCCAATTTTATAAAATTTCAGATAGTGTTTCAGGGTAAAATCAGGGTCAAAAAAACTGAGAAGAAAAATCCGGACCACCGGCACTACCATGAAAACGACCAGTAATATTAAAGCCGGCAGCAATAAATAAAATACCGGGTCAACAGATCTCCAGGTTTTCTTCTGCGCACCCATAATATGCTCTTGTTGCAATATTATCCTCAACGCTGCAACACGGGGGTTATTACTTCAACATCCATGCATTCCACTCTTCCATCAATCGTTCCTCATGCTCCACCCAATATGCATAGTCACGCTTAACGCCTAGTTTATAATATTCCGGATAGGTGGGAAGATTCTTGGACACCTCCGGTGGCAGGTGGTCAAACATGGATTTGCTGGGTCCCGGATATGGAATAATTTTTACCCAGGCGGCCTGCAGTTCAGGTTTCAGCATAAAAGCCAAAAACTTCATGGCTTCTTCTTTGTTTTTTGCGCCCTTAACCACTGCGTTATACGCAACCAAAAGAATCTGCTGATTCCATTGGATTGCCACGGGTACGCCCTCCTTCTGTATCCCTGTCACCCGCCCGTTAAACGCTGCGGCCATATCAACTTCGCCATCGGCCAGAAGTTGAGCCGGTTTGGCCGGCATGGTCCACCACACGGAAACATGGGGCTTGATCTTGTCAAGACTCTTCCAGGCGCGTTCCTCATCGAGGGGATAGACCTTATCCGGAGGAACACCATCGGCTAATAGCGCGATTTCCATAGTAGTGGGGTAATTTGGCAGGCTTCTGGGCCCTGGAAACTTTTTAACATTCCAAAAATCCGCCCAGGATTTGGGTTCTTTGCCGGCCGGAAATTTCTGAGTGTTATAAGCTAACACAGTAGAGTAAAACGCAGCCGGAACCGCATGAGAATAGGCCAATCCTGGAAGAAAATCGGATTTATCAACGACACTGTAATCGATGGGCTCCAGATAACCGCGTTTTTTGCCTCGAATCATGTCTTCAGGTCCTACTTCGGTAATGTCCCATTCGATGTTGCCGCTTTCACACATGGCTTTCAATTTGGCAAAATTGACGGGGGCCGTAAACGTGATTTTTGTTCCGGTCTGCTGCTCGTAGGGTTGTGCAAATACCTGTTTGGCTACCTTTTCTACAATACCGCCGGAACTATTATAGACCAGTGTCTTGCCCTCTGCGGATTCTGCCGGGGAAGGATTGATGGCCGGAATACTGATCGATGCCATGATGGCAGCTAAAACCAACAGTGTATGCGATAATACTTTTTGCATCTTCTTATCTCCTTTCTGATTTTATTTCGCTTTCTATGAAAACCATATCAGCGATGTTAAATTGAATGATGATCTGATCGCCTTTCTTAAATGTACCCGTGTCGGTGCGTTTTGGTTGTTTGATAACCACCTGCTTATTTAAAACCCTGATGATGTATTTCGTGCTCTCACCGACATATATGAGTTCTTCAATTTGGCCTTCAATGCCAGGCCGGCCAGTTGTCTTGTCTTCCAACCAAAGCATTTCCGGGCGAATAGAGATTGACATTTTCCCCGGGGCAGGAGCCACTTCCGAGGGCAGGTCGAATTGTGTATCTAAATCACTGATCTCAATTGTAAAATGACCGTCTTCTTTTCGAATTTCTGCCTCAAAAAGGTTTGTCTCTCCAATAAAGTCCGCAACAAAAGAGTTCTGAGGCTTGTCGTAGATTTCTGCAGGGCTTCCAATCTGCTGAAGGCGGCCGTTGTTTAAAATGATAATCTGATCAGACATCACGAGTGCTTCTTCCTGGTCGTGGGTTACATAGATAACCGTTATGCCGGTCTGGTTTTGAATCCGTTTGATTTCAATCTGCATTTGCTCACGCAGCTTTTTGTCCAGCGCACCCAGGGGTTCATCCATAAGCAATAGCGGCGGTTTGAAAACCAGAGCCCTCGCGATCGCTACACGCTGCTGCTGTCCACCGGAAAGCTGCTTGGGATAACGATCTTCGAATCCATCCAGCTGTATCATCTGCAAGGCTTCACCGACCATTTGGTTTATCTGAGATTTATTCATACGTCTCATCTGCAGCGGATAGGCTATATTCTGAACCACGGTCATATGGGGAAAGAGGGCATAGTTTTGAAAGACCATGCCGATATTTCTCTTATAGGTTGGTATAGAGGTGATGGACTCTGAGCCTAAAAGAACCTCACCTGCAGTTGGAGATTCAAATCCGGCGATGATGTTTAAAGTCGTCGTTTTTCCGGAACCGCTAGGCCCGAGCAGCGTCACAAAACTACCGGGCTCGGAAAAAAAGGTAATATCATCAACGGCCTTAACCGGCCCGAAATGCTTTTCCAGGGATCGGACCTCGACTTGTGCGCCCGTGATGATGTCGTTGCCCTCAGGGGGCATAATGAGTTCCCTCCTTATTGATAGTACTCCACGGGTTCAGCACAGACACTAATCCATTCGAAACAGTTGCAGCGCATTTTTGTAAAGCCACTTCTTTTTGACGGCATCCTTTAAGGGAAGTTCTTTCATTTCTTTAACTACCTGGCTGATAGAAAGTCCGAGATCCCCGGACCCGGAAGCAAACACAATCCGATCCTGCAGTAACGTATTGCCGAACTGCATCAGCATTTCAAAGCCGGAGCCCGGCACTGCAAGATATTTTGGACGGTGCGAGGAGGTATCGATATAAACGTTTTGATGACGGCGAGCCACCCCAACCAGTTCGGGTACCCAGGGCCAGCCTCCACAACTGGCAACGATTCGCAGTTCAGGAAAGTCGATGGCCACACGGTCAAGGTATAGGGGCCGTCCCACGTCCATGGGATAATCGGTGCGATAGTTCATGGCCGTATAAATAAAAACCGGAATGTCAAGCTCAATGGCCTTGGCATAACAGGGATAAAACCTGGGATCATTGGCCTTGATTCCCCAGCGGTAAGGTGACGCATACACTGCCTTAAAACCTTTTTCCCGGATAGCGTATTCAAGGTCTTTTACGGCTCTGGTTCCTTCAAAAGGGTTGAAGACAGTCATGCCATAAAGCCGTCCAGGTAGTTGTGAAAGGTATGCGGCGGTTTCATCATCTCCAGGAAGGTCCGTCAAACCCCATTCGATACCGGCCTCATCAAGCTGCTTTTCAAACCGGTCCGGTGTAACGACGATTTTCTGAGCCAGTTCTTGCAGAAAGGCGGTAAGCTGATCTTCAGAAAGTTCATCTCCTTTTTTTTCCAATTCTTCAAAACTTGTTCCCATGGATGCTGCCCACTGGGGACCGAAAATCCGGCGATAGTTGGCAATGCCTTTGCCATCTTTGTTTAAAATAAAGAATTTCATGGTTTCGGCAATTTTTAGGGCGGTAGGTGGAAAATCAAGTCTCAAATCGATGATTTTTGACATTGGATATTTTCCTTTAATTAATCTGTTGTTTAAAAAATGGGAATCAACCCCGCGTCAGATCTTCCCTCGCGGGTGAGAACACTTCGATGACTTCTGCAGGCACACCCTGAGTTATGCCGCTGTGAACCACATCGCCGGGGATAGGATAAGCACCGCCGGCGGAAACCACCTTTTCTCACCGGCGATGTTCAGCTCAACTGAGCCTTTGATCACCGTGCCGATCTTTTCATGGAGTTGAGAATGCTCGGGTACAACCGAACCGGGTGCCGGTCTGAAAAACACGAAAGTCATTTTATAGCCCCAGATACGTCTTGCGAATATGGGGATTTTCAAGCAGCTCCCGGCCTTCTCCGCTGAGCGTAATTTGGCCGTTTTCCAGCACGTAGCCGCGATCTGATATTTTAAGGGAGTTAAAGACATTTTGCTCGATCAACAGGATCGACGTGCCCCGCTGGTTGATTTTCGCAATAATTTCGAAGATGGTGCTCACCAGAACCGGCGCCAGACCCAACGATGGTTCATCGAGCATCATGAGGTTGGGCAGGGACATCAAACCACGGCCCATGGCCAGCATTTGCTGCTCGCCGCCGCTCAAAGTCCCGGCTTTCTGGCTGAGACGTTCCTTTAACCTGGGAAAATAGCCAAATACCTGCTCCATGGTTTCATGCTGCAATTGTCTGGTTCGCGGAAACTGGGCGCCCATTTCCAGATTTTCCAGCACCGTCATGGTGGGAAAAATCTGGCGGCCTTCCGGCACATGGCTGATACCCTGCTTGACGATGTGAGACGACGGAGCATGGGAAATATCATTCCCGTTTAGGGAAATCACCCCTTTGCGGGGTCTCAGCATTCCGGATATGGTCTTTAACAGGGTGGATTTACCGGCGCCGTTGGAACCAATCACGGATACGACCTCCCCCTGCCTGACCTCGATGCCGACTTCTCTCAAGGCTTGCAGGTCGCCATAGTATACATCGATTTCATTTACCTTGAGCACTCAAAAACTCCTTACCGAGATAGGCTTCGATGACTTCTTTGTCTTCGACCACTTCTTCAGGGGTACCTTCGGCGATCTTCACGCCATAACTGATGACAATCACCCGCTGAGATAGAGCCATGACCCCCCGCATCACGTGTTCGATCAATAAAATGCTGATCCCCTGACGGTTGACTTCCCTCAGCAGCACAATCAACTCATCCACTTCGGTTGGGTTCAGCCCGGCCATGACCTCATCGAGCAGAAGCACTTTGGGCCCAGTGGCCAGCGCCCTGGCCAACTCGAGCCGTTTTCTCAAGGGAAGCGGCAACCCCTGGGCCTCTTTGTTTGCCATGCTGGACAGGCCGGCAAATTCGATGATTTCCAGGGACCTCTTTTTA
>JAJRVC010000348.1 GCA_024277475.1 Deltaproteobacteria bacterium | reverse complement strand
GGTTTACGTCTGCGAAGTACGAAAAGTACGTCTCAACGTAAACCCTTGTGCGGCCTTGCTCAGAGAAAAAATTGCTCATTTCTGAATTGGAAACTTACGCCAGTGCCCATGGATAAAAAAGGCTTCGTGGACGGGCACTATCTACTGGTAATATGGTAGGGACTATATCGTTTCTAATAATTAATAACTAATAACGAATAACTGCTGTTGCGTTTCCTTATTTAATTAAACCATCTCTATCGCACAGGCCATCGAAACTCCACCCCCGCCGCAAAGTGTAGCCAGACCCAGTGTGTCCCCTCGTTTTTTCATGGCATACAGCAGTGTGACCATAAGGCGGGCACCGGTAGCGCCCACCGGATGGCCCAGGCCGATACCGGATCCGTTGATATTGGTAATCTCACGGTTCAACCCGAGTTCTTTTTCGCAGCCCAGGTATTGGCCTGCAAAGGCTTCATTGACTTCAATTAACTCGAAATCTTCTAGTTTCAGACCACTTCCGGCCAACAAGTGATGGACTGCCGGAACCGGTGATAAGCCCATAATGGACGGATGGCATGCGCCTCTGCCCACGGCTTTTATCTTTGCAATGGGTTCGGTGCCCAATTCCTTTGCTTTGTCGGCCGACATAATCACCAAAGCAGCGGACCCGTCGTTAATGCCGCTTGAGTTTCCCGCCGTTACTTTACCGATCTTGGGTACAAAGGCCGGCGGCAGTTTGCTGAGTTTCTCAAGGGTCATGCCCGGCCTGAAATGCTCATCTTTATTAAAAATGATCGGGTTGCCTTTGCGTTGGGGGATTTCCATGGCAACAATTTCTTCTTCAAACGAACCGTCGTTAGTTGCTCTTTCGACGTTGTTATGGCTTCTCAACGCAACACGGTCCATCTCTTCCCTGCTGATATCCAGGTGTTGCGCGATGAACTCCGTGGTGTGCCCCATGATATAGGGCTTGCCTTTGAAATAGCTCAGAGGAGGCTTTTCGGCATCCACCGGGCCGTCTTCCGGGTGCGGTATGACGTGGGAGCCGCAATGGAGCCCTCGGATGATGTTATCGACAAATTCATGGTCCTGGAGTCGGCAGCCCCATCTGGCAGCTGCCACGGAATAGGGTACCCCGGACATGTGCTCGACGCCGCCGGCCAGAATAACATCCGCCATGTCCGCCTGGATCATGGCCATACCGGAGATGACGGCTTCCATGGCGGAAATACAGACCCGGTTGATGGTGACGGCGGTGACGGTATCCGGAATACCGGCGAGCAGGGCGCCGATACGGGCAACGTTAAGAGAATCAACCGGTTCCATGCAACATCCGTAGCGGACATCGTCGATAAACGATGGATCAATGCCGGCCCTTTGCAAGGCTTCTTTCATGGTCACAGCGGCGATGGTGGCTGCGTGACTGTCGCGCAGGCTTCCACCGAAGGTTCCGATGGCGGTTCTGCAGGCTGAAACAATTACCACATCTTTCATTATTCGCTCCTTGTTCGGGTTGCGGGTTCAGACATCGTCAAACAGTTAATAACTAAAATTTGCCCAATTTGGCCACATGCCATCCTATGAGAATTGATCCTGCTTTGTCAAGAAGTTGCTGTTTTGTAGATGGGTAAGATTGTTGAGCAGGCCGACCGAATTTCGTTGTTCAAACAACCGCTGCGCCGTTGCGTCCGGGCGTTGCTTTCAGCAGTTCGATCTATAGATGAGCAGTGGAAGAAGGATTGATTTACCCTGAGCATTCCATTCAGGTTGGAGCCCGCGCCACCGGTGAACAAGAAACTGGAGATGAGCGGGGTTGATACGGATAGAAAATCTGACATAGAAGGGGCTGGTTTATACCAGCCCCTCTGGAATCACTATTTCTTTTTCAACTCGGCAAGCAGTTTTTTCAGGTATTTTTCACGTTCCCTGAACATCTTGATTACTTCTTCACGGGTCAATACCCGCACAGGGCTGCCGGTAGTTTTCATCTTTTTTTGGGTTTTTTTGGCACTAAACATCTTTGGGAATATTTCCGAATATTTCGCGATAATCTCCGGAGAAGTGCCTTTGGGCAGAACCACACCACGGAAGTTGACACTGGAATCATCGATGTCAAGACCCATTTCCTTAAATGTCTTTACATCGGGAAGGAAATCGTGGCGCTGCAAATCAGCGATTCCCAGAATCTTCAGCCGATCTTGATTGCGGAAAGCATCCGACAGGTTATTGAAACCGGCCTTGACCTTGCCGGCGATGACCGACTGCATGGCAGGGACTCCGCCTTTTTCAGGGACATAGGTCATTTTGACACCGCTGGCCTTGGTGAATTGGAGAAAAGCGATGTGGTGACCCACATACAAACCCGCACCAGAGACAGTGACTTTGCCGGGATTTTCTTTGGCATATTTCAGCAAATCGTCCAAGGTGTTGAAAGGGCTGTCTTTTCCGACGATCAAGACCGCGGGGTCGGCTCCCCAGTTAGCAACAGGTTCGAACTCATTAATGTTATACTTTGTTTTGAAGACAATAGATTGGGCAATGAAATGGGGTACATTATAGGCTGCCAAGGTATAACCATCCCTGGTCCCTTTGGTTACGAACCAGTTCCAGCCGACCTGTCCCCCGGCCCCCGGTTTGTTGATGATGACGATAGGTTGCCCCAACAGGTCGGTTTTTTGAGCCAGCATTGTTACGATACGGGCTTGGAAGTCAGTTGCGCCTCCAGGCGAATAGGCCACAATCATACTGACGGGTTTGTTCGGGAAGTCCTCAGCCTGTGCAAAGGGTTCTACTGCGAATACCATACCTGCCGCCAGTACCAATGCCCACCAGCCAAACAACTTTGATTTAGACATACGACACCCTCCTTTCATGAAAAATTAAATAATCCCAAAACGCCGGTTACTCCGACAGCCACGAATATTCTTTCACTCATTCACAATTCCAGAGACCCCTGCTCTTTTCTCCCTATATCAGATACATACACCTCTGGGGGTTTGAACCTCAAGCAGAACTTTAAAGAGTACGAAGAGCACCGCAGTGAACAAGGCCGAACCTCCTACCCAAAATGCCACCCTCCTGACAGTCAGATCCGCTCGTCCCAAGATTAAGCAGATGCAGACGAAGAAAAGGAAAGCCGAAAGATAGAATCCGATCACTTCCATAACCGCAAAGTACACAACAATAATGGCAAACAGCAAGAAAAATCTCATCCACGGGTAATGCTCACGGTTGTTGGTTTTCCGCGTTTTGCCGATGAACACACTCTGGGCCAGAAGAAGGGCCGAGAGGATGCCCATGATGATGATAATTACCCTGGGAAAGTTGGCGGCCCTTGCCTCTTCTATATGTCCCAGGATGGAATAAAGGACAACCGAGCCGACCAGACAGACAACGGCCACGATGATTTCCTTCTTCATTTTGATTATCCCCCATTTTCCTTAGCCCTTTGATACATCCTGATTTCGCTGAATATACTGTAAGTGATTGAGGCAATGCAAAGCAAAATAATAGTTACGTTCAGCGATCCAGTAAAAAAGTACTGAAAAACGCCCACATCAGTGTCGGCAATCAATTTTCCTTTCAGGTAGTTATCCTCGCAGATGGGGCCCAGAATGATGCCCAGCACCACTGGAGCGGCCGAGAAACCGTAGCGACGACCCATGTACATCAACGTTCCAAGAGCGAACATAACGATTACGTCATCAAAGCTGTTCTGAACACTATAGGTGCCGAAAACTGCCAGAATGGTCACGGCCGCTATCATTTGAAGATTGGGTACCCGCATGACGCTGTACGAATAGCGTGAGAGCAGTATCCCAAACACACACATGAAGACCTGGGCCAGGACCAGACTCGCTATAAAAGTATAGGTCACCTCTGCATGTGTACGGAAAAGATCGGGCCCCGGGAACAGACCGTGGATAAGTAATCCGCCCAATAGTACCGCAGCAGTGGGCGAACCCGGCACGCTCAACGTCAAAAGGGGGATGAGTGATGGACCGACCATGGCGTTGTTGGCAGATTCTGCAGCAACGACTCCTTCAGGGTTACCACTGCCGAATTTTTCAGGATGGCCGGAAAATTTTTTGACCTGATCGTAGGCAATCAGCCCGCTAACCTGACCGCCGGCTCCCGGGATCACACCGATAATAGAGCCCACCACGGATCCGATTCCCAGTGCTTTCACCATTTTAAGGTTTTCGACAATTGTCTTGAGCAGAATGCCTTTCTCCGGCTTGAATACAACCCTGTCGGCTTCTGAGGCTTTGCCGATGTCCTCCATTAGAGAAAAGACCTGTGGAATGGCAAACAGGCCGATTAACGCGGGTACGATCGCCACGCCGCCGATCAGCACGTCATGGAAAACAAACCGTGGAGTGCCGAGCATCGGGCTGTAACCTATGGTCGAAATGAGAAGGCCGAATAGACCGCCGATGAGTCCTTTGAAGATGGAACCCGAGGCAAGCCCCGCCATGACGGTGATTCCGAAGATGGCGATCCAAAACATCTCTGATGGCCCAAACTTCAAGGCTATGGATGCGAGGGGCGGGGTGAAGAGTATAATCAACAGCATCCCGAATAGGCCGCCGATCAGAGAGGAAATAAAACAGAAATAGAGAGCTTTCTGGGAGTGTCCCTGACGGGCCATGGGATGGCCGTCCAGCAAGGTGGCGATATTGGCGGGAGCGCCGGGGATGTTGATCAGAATTGCAGAAATCGCTCCTCCGGCCACCGTAGCCGTGTAAACCGCTCCCAGAAGAATAAGGCCGGTGGTTGGCGCCATGTGGAATGTGAAAGGTACCAGCAGAGCCACAGCCATTGTAGGGCTCAAACCCGGAGTAGCTCCCAATAGCAGGCCGCCGATTACACCAAGGCTTACCACCATCAAATTCATTGGAGTCAGAGCCAGAGGAAAGTAATGTAAAAACTCCAGCATTGCTTTGCTTCCTCTCCTGAAAGTCAGATATTCGGCTTATAGTTAAAGAAGGTCGTCCTCCCCGATTTTTCTTAGTTTTTGTCGCTGGATCTTCCCGGAATGTTTTTCCCGTTTTTGATGATCAACGCCTCGACAATTTCAGGTAGCTTGAGTCGCTGGATCTTTCCCGAGGGTCCTTTGGGCAGTTCATCGAGCACCTTGATGACTTTCGGAGTTTTATATTTGCCCAGTGTCCTCCGGCAGTGCTCGCGCAATTCCTCCTCTGTGCAGGTATGTCCGGGTTTAATAGTGCAACAAACCATTATCTCTTCGCCATAGTGTTCATCCGGGATACCGACTGCAGCAGCATCGAGGACGGCATCGTAGCAGTAAACAGCTTCATCAATCTCCCGGGGTGCAATGTTTTCGCCGCCTTTAATGATAAGTTCCTTCAAGCGGCCTGTGACGAAAACAAAGCTGTCTTCGTCCATGTAGCCCAAGTCGCCGGTGTGAAACCATCCGTCCGGATCCAGGGCCTGGGCGGTGATATCCGGGGCTTTGTAATATTCTTTCATCACATTGTCGCCCTTGATCAGGATCTCTCCGATCGTTTCAGGCGGACATTCATGACCTTTCGTATCAATAATTTTGGCCTGATTGCCTACAGCAGGCCCCGGAGAGCCGTATTTGCGCCGGGTGGGGTCCAGGGGATTAGAGAATACCGGAGCTGCACATTCGGTGAGTCCCATGGTTTCGATAATGGAGATGCCGAATTTCTTCTCAAATTCCTTGTGTAGTGATGGCGGAAGTGCTGAGGAGGCTGATCGGCCAAAGCGGATTTGGTCAAGATGGTATCCTTTGCCTTCTATCTCGGTTCCGCTCGCCAGATAAGAGATAATAGTCGGTACCACCGAGAACCAGGTACAGCGATACTTCGATATGAGCGGCCAGAATTCGGATGCATAGAAAGTATGGGGCATAATCGCGCACGACCCGCTCACCAGAGTTCCCATGACAGACACCACCTCGGCATTGATGTGGTAAACCGGAAGCGATATCAGGGCGATATCCTCGGGTCTGAGATCATGGGCCATGGTTACATACTCACCTCCGGCGACCATATTCTTGTGGGTCAGGATACAGCCTTTGGGGACACCCGTGGTGCCGGAAGTGTAAAGCAGAAGAGCCGGATCATCTTCGCTTACCGCCGGCAATTCGAAATCGGACAGGTCATCCGACGGGAATATTTCCCGCGCGTCTTTGTCGATGATCATGACTTCAATGTCGTGGTCGACCCTTTGTAATGCTTCTTGCAGGCGTTCCCGTTGATATTCGGTAACGAAAACAAGGCTGGTGTCGGAGTGATCGAGCACGTAGGACAATTGGGAGG
Source organism: Deltaproteobacteria bacterium (assembly GCA_024277475.1). The sequence goes on along the minus strand of JAJRVC010000348.1, from coordinate 2,366 downwards.
GCTGTGCCTTCAGGTTGAGCGGCGCAATAACCATGCCGGAATACATGACCCCTAAAAGTAATCTGGTGGTCTGGTACCCGTTGCCCATCATAAAACTGACCTTGTCTCCTTTTGTGATCCCCCTCCTCAAAAGCCTTTTGCCAAGATCGATGCAATCCTGTTTAAGTTGGGCATAGGTCATCGTCAGGTTCGGCTCCGGTGCTATTATATAGTTCTTGGTCGGTTGTTCCCGTGCCTGTTTGTCGACCCAATGCCTGATGGTTCGCATCTTATAGCACTCCCCCTTTGCTGTGGATTTTGAGTATACAGACCTCATAATTTACTATGAAAACAGCTCTTTTTTTTGGACATTATCGGGCGTAGTGAAGCCTTATTTCGATGTCTCCGTTTCGTTCATGTAGTCATAGCCGACCTGGAAGGCCTTTTTATTCTCCGTGTGAAATTTAGGTATGATTTCTAAGATGCTCGCCAGGACGGTTTCCCGCTTTATGTCGCCGTTCAGAAGCCGAGCCATGGCGCCGAGGGCCACGGTGTTGCTGAAAATGACCTTGCCGAAGTTGTCAATGGCCAGTTGCTTGGCCGGCAACCTCTTGTGTTTGCATGACAAGCTGTCATCTATAGTGTCCACAAATGCGGGGTCGAACAGAATCAGCCCGTCGGCCGGCACCGTATCCTTAAACCGTTTATAAGCGGACAGGGAAAGCGCGATGAAAATGTCCGGATTTTCGCACATGGGGCTGTCGATCGCTTTTTTTGAAACCACCACCTGGCTGCGAACGTAGCCCCCGCGCATCTCCGTGCCGTGGCTTTTGAGCATCGTTACGCGAAGCCCCTCCTTAACTGCGGCTTCTCCTATGACCTGGCCTAACCGTACCACCCCCTGGCCGCCAAATCCGCTGGCCACTATTTCTACTCGATCTTTCATAGTTCCCCCGTTTTTCTTATCTTATTTACCGAAGCCCAAATGTGTTCGGCAAATTCGGGCCGGGATCCGGAGGCATCGTGCCAGATTCCGGTGGCCCATACCGTATTTTCATTTTCCTGGCCCATGGGAGCCGTACGTTCCATAATGTAGCGCAGCGCGTTCACCGGAACCCGGGAACCCAGTTCCCGCGCCCCGAAGTTGGTGGGGCAGGGGTAGGGCATGTGAACCAGGGAGAAGCCCGGGTTTTCTATGGCCTTTTTGATACTCTCTACGGCCCGCCTCCCGTCCATAGCCACATGCCGGGCCAGAAAGGTGGCACCGGCCCCTTTGAGGATGTGCATCACGTCCATGCCGTCGCTCATCAAGTTATGCTCAAACATACCGTAAGGACTGGAATCCGTCTTGGCGCCCTGGGGTGTGGTATAACCGAATTGACCGCCGGTGGATTGGTATCCCAAGTTGTCGTTCACAATCACGGTCATATCCGTGTTGCAACGGGCGGCATGAATCAGATGCATCAAGCCGATTCCGAAGGCGTCGCCGTCGCCAACGGTCAACAAGATTTTTTTATCCAGCGGCATGGCGATTCTCAACCCACGGGCTATAGCGTAAGCCCTTCCGTGGGTGCCTGCAAAGCCGTCACCTTTCCAGGTGGCAAACGTCTGACGTCCGGCACACCCGATAGACGTACCCCATACGATGTCGTTAACCTCCAGGCCCAATTCGTCAATGGCCTGAATCACTAATTTGTGATTCTGGCCAAGGCCGCAGCCGCTGCAGGCGGTAGAGGGAATCTTACGGGAACGTAAATATTTTTCTGAAATAACGCTCGATTGAAATGCCATATTACCAAGCCTCCAGCACCCAGCCTTTACGTTCCAGAGGCTGGTCGTCTATGACCTTTTCAAATGTCTCGATCAGGTCTGATATTGTGGGCAGGTCACCACAGGTACCCATAAAGTGGACATCGGAATCTTTTGGGGTGGCTCGCTGAATTTCTCTTACCAACTGGCCGTCCCAATTCAACTCCACACTGAGGTATTTGGTGTTTTTGGTGAAATGCTCATCCGGAAAAGGCCATAAAGTGATCAACCGTAGGGCGCCAACCTTCAGCCCCTGGGAACGCGCTTTTTCTACGGCAGTGTTGACCACCCGGGACGGCGTGCCGAAAGAAACCACCACCAGGTCGGGGTCGTCATCCATATACTTTTTTTCGTAGTGATGGTTGAAGAGATCCTGATGGTTGCGTACCTTATAAATCAGACGGTATGCATGCTGATGGTGGTTTTCGACCTCCTCGATATCATATCCTTCTATTGTCGGCGTCCAGTCTGAACAGAGTCCACCGGTACCCATACCCATCTGAACCGGTGGGATGTCCAACTCATCGGTGTAGGGATAAAACTCGGGGCCGGTGCAGTGTTTGCGGGGCCAGGTTCTG
>JAJRVC010000347.1 GCA_024277475.1 Deltaproteobacteria bacterium | reverse complement strand
GCAATTTTTTCTCTGAGCAAGGCCGCACAAGGGTTTACGTTGAGACGTACTTTTCGTACTTCGCAGACGTAAACCCGCGGAGAACGCCGCTCAGAGGAAAAAGGGCCATTTATGGATGGAAACTAGATAACCCGCTGTATATACCCATTGAGCGCTTTATCCATTTCCGGATCAATTAAGGTTTCAGGTGTGTTTTGCAAGATTTCTTTGTATTTTCGATTCGCCCTGACGATCACATCTTCTGAACCTGATGCCACCCAGTTTTCATAGCTTTCCCAATCAGACAGGCTCGGCATCCACCGGCTGCGGAATTGCGTCAGTGTATCCGAATGAGTTATGTAGTTTCCCTGGTGACCCATCTCCTGAATCACCTTTACGGCCTGCTCTTTATCCGAGGTGTCCATCCCTTCACGAATACGCATCACCCGGCCGGCTATCTCCAGATCAATCACAAATTTTTCATAGGAAGTTGTCATGATGGCATCCAGGACTCCCAGGCATTCAAACACCATGTGCGCACCGCCCAGGGCACCTATCATTAAATTTTGCATGGTCTCATAACCGGCCTGGCAGTCGATGAGTTTAGAATCAGTCATTCCGCACATGGATCGGGCAGGCAAACCGTAATAATCCAAACTCATCTGCATGCCGGCAAGATGGATGAGCATCATCTCTGGTGATGCGCTGATAAAATTGCCATTTTTCATGTTGGCAACGGATGATCCGTTGGAGTAAACCACAGGATTGCCGGGATTTACTAATTGCGCCAGGGTAATTCCGGCCAGGACTTCTGCATTTTGCAAAATTGCGGTGCCGATCGGGCTGATGGGGCCGGAAAACCCGGCCATAATGGCAACCGTCAAAAAAATCGGTTGATTACGTCCGGCAAATTCAATCAGGGCTTCACAAGCGGTGGATTCATAGGTCAGGGGACTAGTAGGCGTGACCGCGACCGCAACACAATGGTTATCGCGCAGAAAATCTCTGCGGCCCATGGCAATTTCGACCATATCGAGCATTTGTCCGATTTTAATACCGCTGGTTTCAAAGGCAATCACCGGTTTATCGGTGTTTTTCAAAGTTTCATACATCATTTGCAAATGCTTTTCTTCCGGCCTTACATCGCTTGGATCGACCGGGAATGATCCAACCAGACTGACTTCATCACTAGCCTGACAGAGCTTGGTAATATTGGCAAAATCTTCGAGGGTTGCCGGCCGGCGGCCTTCGTCCAGGTCCTGGATGAACACAGGCCCGCCGTTGGGCTGCAGCAACAACTTTTCCTTCTTATCACCGACCGTCACTGAGTAGGCATCGTTTCTGGCCTGCCAGCGGTAGGTTGCCGGAGATGTTTCCAGGGCCTGACGGACAATTTCTTTCGGGAAATAGACAGTTTTGCAGTTCACTTTGGCCCCGTGGTCTTTGCAAATTGCCAGGGCTTCTTCACTATGGAATACAACACCGGTTTCTTTGAGAATCTTTAAGGATGCCTCATGAATCCAATCCATGTCATCATTCGAAATCGCTTTAAGTCTGCTCATCAATGTCATGCGAAATACCTGACCCGGATCCCCGGAGAATTGGCTATTGATCATTTGTGGATGTAGCTTGGCTTAGTCAATTTTTAACCACAAACTATACAAAAACAATTACTAATCGCTTAAGGTTATTGTTGACAGGCTGAACACTTACTTTTTGTCCATCAGCAGCTGTTTTACTTTCCTGACGCCGTCGCCGGCATCCTGGGCATAGGCGTCCGCGCCAATGCGATCGGCCCAACGCTGGGTCACGGGGGCACCCCCGATGATGGTCTTGTACTTGTCTCTCAATCCCGCTTTTTTCAATTGCTGCTCCAGTTCTTTCTGGCCGACCATCGTCGTCGTCAACAGCGTGCTGGACCCGATGATATCGGCGCCGAATTTTTCCGCCTCTTCGATGAAGCGGGGAATCGGAACATCGCGGCCAAGATCCAACACATCAAATCCATTGGCTTTAAATAGAGATACCACAATTGTTTTGCCGATATCATGAACGTCCCCCTCAACGGTTCCCACGATAACTTTCCCGGACAGCATCTCTTTTTCACTGGGGATGGCGGCATTGATAATTTCCGTTGCCTTTTCCATGGCTGTTGCTGAGTAGATCAGGGCCGGCAGAAACAGACGGCCTGTTTCGAACAGATCACCGACTTTGTTGATTCCCGGAATGAATCCTTTTTCCATTAACATTAAAGGATCGATGCCCTCGTCTATCCCCCGTTTTGCTAATTCTACTGCCTTTTCAGCCTCACCTTTCAAAATAGTTTCTGCCGCTTCCTCCAATATTTTTTCGGTCATAGTGTCCATCCTTAATTTAATTAAACGATTTGTACGAGCGAATTCCGACCCGGTCCTTGAACATATTCACGCAGTTTATTTCCAGATCCAGCAGCTCCGCAATCCTGAATTTGGCATCGATTCCCTTGGCTACTGCCGGTGTTTCGTTGACACGCCCGATATCGAGGTCTTCTCTGACTTCATTCATCATCACCGTATCAGCAAGATCTGCGACCGAAACACCCAATTTGTCGGCGACGTATTTTTTAGCTGCATCAATTCTCATCCCTCGGTTCAGTTGCAAACGCGCTACCAGATCTCCGGCAGTGCGTATACCGCCCATCCCCGAGACGACTGCATGTGCAGCATGCATCCCCAGAGGATCACCGACGCCCACCTACAACCCGTCCAATCGGCACAGTTCAACATGGGCTTTTGAGGCCCGCGACAGGGCATCCAACGGCGGCGTCAGGGTGAGGGGCACCCCCCCGACCCCCATGCCCAGATTGGCATGTACCGGTATCTCGGAAGCCTCGGAACAGGCCTTAGTAAAGACGATGGAACGAGCGAGATTCCAGGGCAGTGATTCGTTTGTAGCGATATTGATAGCCGGCCCGAAAATAGTAACCCCTGCTTTTTCAGCGAGTTTTACCTGATCGTGGGGGTAAAGACCGGCCAACCGAACTCCGTCATACTCGATCTCAGCGTGCATCCCCAGGATAAACTCTCCGGACATGCCCATTTCAATCCCCATAGCCGGGTATTTGTCGTGCAAAATTTCCACAGCCTTCAGAGCCGCATAGAACTCCGCATCCCCCGAGGCAGCCGTGGTATCGAAATTAATTCCGTCCGCACCGGCCTTTTCATACAGCTCGCTGCCCACATACACCATGTCTTTGATGGCATATTCCGCCATCTGTTCGTATGCTTGCTGGGCCTCGTCGATTTTCCCCATGGGAAGCAAATCTGCCGGGTTAACCACGGGACCGTCAGGCACACTGTACAATCCTAAATTCGGCATGGAACCATAGAAAATGGGGGCAATGGTCTGCAATACCGCCTGTTCCATGTTGGGTTTTTCATATTGCACCACATGCTTGCACTGCTTGAAGCTGTAATCGATATGGGTCAATTCCAGGGTGTCGGCACCCAACCCCCTTTCGAATAAAAGCAGCTGCTGGATCTTGCTGATTGGAATATGGGCACGTTTGATTTTCGAAGTCATGTTGTCATAGGTAAGACAACATTCCTTACCCTCTTCCACTCCAACGACCCTGTCCCTGCATTTGTAAAGATCAAGCAAATATTTTATCTCATCATCGGACAGAGACGGCACATTTGCGCGCTCAGCTGCATCCCCGGCACCCGCCTCCAGCTCCTGTTGGATTTCAGCTGCGGACATTTCGATCCGGCTGCCGTCACCCATCCTGGCAACAATCTTCTCCATGGGCAATCTACCTGTTCAGACCTCGTTATTCATCAAACATAAGTGGCCACAGACCATTGCAGATCACGGAATTGCCCATAAATTGGACATTCGGTCGGTCTGGGTTAAAAGGGTTTAGGGTTCAAAGTTCAAGGGCTAAAACTCCGATAAAGACACAATCCCTTTGATACGAGTTGTCTGGGGGTTTTTAACCCGGAACGTTGAACCCTGAACCGCTTAACATAGGTTCTACATCCTGGGCCTTTGGTTTTTAGGATCATAGGGAGAACGGATATGAACCCCGACCGGAATCATTTTGCCTTCGACTTCGAGTTCATATTTGCCGTCCAGCACCCATTGATCGGTGATGCCATCTTCATTTTTTACATATCCCATGCCCACAGCAGAGCCGATCTTGAAGCCGTAAGCACCGGAAGTCAGGTTATTCATCCAGACACCGTTGCGATATATCGGCTCACTGCCATACAGCATGATATCCGGATTCTGCGGGGTAAACATGACAAGCTTTCGTGTTATTCCCGCTTTATTTTTATCCAACAAAGCGGCACGACCCCTGAACTCGCCCTTGTCCAACTTCACACCAAAACCCAGGCCGGCTTCATAAGGTGTGTCATCGGGGGTGATGTCCGATTCCCAATGGCGATATCCGGTTTCCAGTCGCAAAGAGTTAATCGCCTGCATACCAACCAGGCGCAAGCCAAATTGTTTACCTTCCTCCATGACGGCATCAAACACCGCCGGTGCAAACATACTCGGGACATAAAGCTCCCATCCCAACTCGCCCACATAAGACATTCTCAGCGCCCATGGCCGGGCATAAGCGACATCAATTTCTTTGGCAGTACTGTAAGGGAAGGCCTCGTTTGAAAGATCAGCATTCGTCAGCTTGCCAAGCAGCTCTCTGGATTGGGGACCCATGACCGCCAGCATGGCGTAGCCATGGGTCACATCGGTAATCACTGCATGAGTATCGGCCGGGATCCGGCGCTTGAAGTAATCATAATCGTGTACCACCGTCGCAGCCGCGGTCACGATAAAAAAAGTGTCTTCGGAAAAGCGCGTCACCGAGATATCGGTTTCAAATCCGCCGGACTCGTTTAAGACCGGTGTATACACGACTCTGCCTGGGGGTACCGCCACATCGTTGGCACAAAAATACTGCAGGACGGTTTCGGCATCACGACCCTGAACCAGGAATTTTCCCATCGATGTCAGATCATAAAGACCGACGCCATCGCGCACGGCCATATGTTCTTGACCCTGATACTCAAACCAGTTCGGCCGTCGCCAGCTGTATTTGTGGACCGGTTCGACACCTTCGGGGGCAAACCAGTCGGCGCGTTCCCAGCCTGAATTCTGGCTGCAGGCAGCTTTTCGCGCGACCAACCGATCCTGCATGGGCGAAAGGATCACACCCCGGGCTGAAGTAAGCTGCCGGTTGGGATAGTGATGGTGGTAGAGCACACCGACGGCCTCCACAATGCGGTCATGCAAATAGCGGGCATTTCGCTGCCAGGGAAAATAGCGCCGGACATCCACAGGCCACAACTGTTCTTCCGGGTGCCCCTGGTCAATCCAGTGGGCCAGCGCCCGGCCGACACCGCCGGCACTTTGAATACCCACGGAATTCATGCCGCAGGCCACAAAAAAATTTTTAACTCCCGGGGCTTCTCCAACCATAAATGCCGTATCGGGGGTAAAGCTTTCGGGCACCACCGACAGATGGCGAATCTGGGCGGTTTCCAGGGCCGGAAAACGTTTCAAACCACAATCCATAAAAGTCTGGAACTGATCCCAGTCTTCCTGGAGCTCTTTATACATAAAGTTTTCAGGGATACCCTTCATCCCCCAGGGCTTTGAGACTTTCTCAAAACCTCCCATAAGAATCCCGTCGGATTCGGACTTAAAGTAGGTGACGCCGTCAAAATCGCGCACCGTGGGAAAGTGTTTTTTCAATCCCTCTATCGGCAGCGTTACTGCATGCATGTGTTCAGCGGCATGCAACGGTACACTCACATTGACCATTTGGCCGACCTGACGGCCCCACATACCGGCGCAATTAACCACATATTCGCAGGTTACATCCCCCTGGTCGGTACTGACGCCGCAAACAGCACCTTTTTCCGTTTTAATACCGGTGACCTTGACATTTTCAAAGATTTTGGCACCCCGCATTTTAGCCCCTTTGGCCAACGCCCGGGTTGTCTCAATCGGGCTGGTAATGCCATCCCGGGGAAGATAAAATGCAGATACGAGATCATCCGTTCTCATGCCGGGGACCAACTCGCCGGCTTCTTTGGTGCTGACTTCGTGCATTTCGATGCCGAAAGCCCGGGCCATGGCGGCACCACGCAGCAATTCGAACCGGCGGTCTTCCGTCCGGCAAACGGCCACGGCGCCGTTTCTTCTAAAACCGGTTGCTTCCCCGGTTTCAGCCTCCAGCCCCTCATAAAGATCAGCGGTGTATTTGGCCAGATTGGTCATCTCCTGATTTTGTCGCAATTGAGCCAGCAGCCCGGCGGCAGCCCAGGTTGTTCCGGAAGCAAGCTCTTTTCTTTCCAAAAGCAAAACATCCGTCCAACCGATCTTGGTTAAATGGTAGGCCACGCTGCAGCCGACGATACCGCCGCCGATAATAACGAGCTGAGCGTGTCCGGGGATCTCTTTACTCATGTCCGCCTCCTTATTTTTGTACATTTTGTAGGAATAAAAGTGTCCATCGGTTGTAACCTTTGAACCTGGAACCGATTAGTTTATTTTATCCTTAAAACGCTGTACGCAGTTTATCTCAATTCCCAGGACTTCCGCGATTCGGAACTTGGCTTCGATGCCTTTCGCGCACCCTGGAAGCGGTGTTACCGCGCCGATGCGAAGATCTTCACGTACTTCGGTCATAATGACGGGATCCGTTAATTCCGAGACTGCTATCTTAAGCCTGTTTGCCACATAAGTCTTGGCTTCTTTAATTCGCATACCGCGGGCCATTTGCACGCGTGCTACCAGATCTCCGGCAGCGCGCATTCCGCCCATTCCCGAGGCATGCGCGTGGGTGAGAGCCATACCAAGCGGATCACCCACGCCAACCTACAACCCGTCCAGGCGGCAGATCTCGACCATGGCCTTGGATGCCCGGGAGACGATATCTACCGGGGGATGATCGTTAACCGTCACAGAGCCCACACCCATGCCCATGTTCACATGAATGGGGATGGTGGCCACCCGGCTGCATTCTTTCATGAAGGTAATGGCACGGGAAAGATTCCAGGGACAAGACTCGGATGTGTTGGTGTTGACCACCGGCCCAAAGATAGTTACCCCGGCTTTTTGTGCTAGTTTCACCTGATCGTGAGGATACAGCCCGGCCAGGCGCACTCCGTCATATTCCAGTTCACTGTGCATTCCCAGGATAAATTCCCCGGCCATGCCGAGCTCGATGCAAATATCGGGATAGGCCTTCCTGAGTTTTTCGGCTGCCATCAATGAGGCCTGGAAATCCGCGTCTCCGGCGGCGCCGACGGTATCCAGATTAATACCGTCGGCCCCGGATTCATGCATGCCTTTGGACACATACAAAATATCGTTGACGGCGGCTTCTACAGTGGCTTCATAGGAATCCTGGGCGTCCTTTATTTTTCCCTGCGGCAACAGTTCAGCGGGATTCGGAAAGGGACCGTCAGGCTGACTGTACAGACCTAAATTTGGCATGGCGCCATAAAACAACGGGATATGCGTGGATAACAGTGCCTGCTCCAGGATTGGCCGTTCCATGGTGACAATCGGTTTGATCGGCTTGAAACTGTAGTCGACATGACACAATTCCATGGTGTCCGCACCAAAAAGCTTTTCGTAAATCTGTAGAGCCTGAATCCGGTCAACATTTACCCCGACACGTCTGATCTTAAGCGTTCCCGCGTCATAACTGAGAATCACTTCATTGCCCCGCTCAACGCTTATAAAAATGTAGGGAGATTTGAATATCTCCAAGAGATATTGCAGCTCTTCCTTATTGAGGGCCGGGATATTGCCGCGTTCGGCCGCATCGGCCGTTCCGTCCTCAAGATCCGCCATGAGGTCGCCTGCGCTCATTTCCAGGGGAGATCCGTCACCATAACGAGTAAGTATTGTTTCCATTTCTCCTCCCTGACCCGGACAAGCCGGGACAAAAAAATTTCGGTTGTCTCCGGCATGCCCTATCTCTCATGCACAGAGCCATCGCCTCTAAATCGGGTCCAGCTCAAAGTCAAGCAACCAGTTCTTTGGCCCTTTCCGTGGCGGAAGCGGCATTGGCGCCGTAAGCATCGGCTCCGATCTTATCCACAAAATCCTGGGTCACCGGGGCCCCGCCGGCCATGATCTTGACCTGATCGCGAATGCCGGCCTCCTTGAGCGCATTTATCGTCTCTTCCATCTTCGGCATGGTGGTCGTCAGCAGCGCCGACAGCCCCAGGATGGCGGGCTTGTGCTCCTTGACTGCATCGACAAACTGCTGCGAGGTGATATTGGTTCCCAGATCAACAACTTCAAAGCCAGCGCCCTGGAGCATCATGGACACCAGATTTTTCCCGATGTCATGTAAATCTCCCTCCACCGTGCCGATCACATAGATACCCACGCCAGCGGAATCGGCTTCCGAAAGCAGCGGTTTTAATATATCCATGGCCCCATGCATACAGCGGGCGCAGAGCAGCACCTCGGGGATAAACATATCGCCAGCCTTAAACCGCTTGCCCACTACATCCATTCCGGCCAGCAAGCCTTTATCAATGATTTCCCGGGCAGCAGCCCCCTGATCCAGGGCTTGCTGAGAAAGTTCCTTTACTTCAGCCTGTTTGCCTGCAATCAACGCTTCCGCCATCTTTTCAAACAATGCTTCCATTTCAATATTCTCCTTTAAGGTTAAATTTTGGACTTCTGCTCAAACTACTTATTGGCTATTCCTAACTCGGCCTCAGCTTCCTCAACGATGGCACGTATTGTGGCCAGGACATCAGCAGGCAACGGATCCGGTTTGTGATTTTCCAAAATAGTCCGCGCCTCTTCCAGTGCCCGTTGGTGGATATCCGTTGCACCGGCTGCTTGCCAATCTTCGCGCATGCAGCGGTCGATCAATTTCGGCTGCGATTGCGTTCGCATGTGCTTGTAAGTGCTTGCGTGCGAGAGAAAATCTTTTCCAACCCCGATCTCTTTAATTACATCCACTGCCAGGGTTTCATCATTGACAGCGATTCCCTGCACCAGGTACTTAATCATGCGGGCAAACTCATTGTCCATCACCATTTGGCCGTAATCAATGGTCATGCCCATTTCGATCATCCCCAAGCCGTAAATCAGGTTGGCACCTGCCAACGCCGGTAAAAGGCCTGTGAGGGTTTTTTCATGACCGGACTGGGCATCACAGGTTTTACTGTCGCCCTATCCGCCGGCTACCCAGCTGGGCAGCAGATAGTAGGTCGACATCTGGGCCACGGCGGCATTGATCAAGGCACATTCCGGTGAACCCACGGAGGCTGCCGCCTGTCTCAGATCCATAGCGGTGGTGGAACTCCCATAAATGAATTTGGCCCCTTTGCAGGTGAGTTGACTGAGGATCAAGCCGCCTAAAACTTCCGCATTGTGATCCACCAGGGTTCCCGCCAGAGTTACCGGTGATGACCCACCGGCCATGGCCATGGACAAAACGTTTACCGCCAGACCGGCCCGGGCGGTTTCCATGATTATTTCACAGCTTTCCCCAACCAGCTGCAGCGGGCTTATGGGGCAGGTAATAAAGGAAATGATCGGACGCTCCCGGAGCTTGTCTTTGCCTCCGCAAATGGCCGCCGCCATTTCTACAAGTTTTTGGGTCAAGTATCCGTTGCCGGATCCCATAAATCCATGTTTGGACGTATTCGGCAGCCAGGCTTCGGCATTGTGCAGCTGGACGGTTTCCACCGGCACATCGGAGGCGCCCACGGCCCGTTCGTATACATCGATCTCACTTAAATAATCAGCCAGAAGGGCCGAGGTGGCCACATCGGCTTTTGTGGTCTCCCGGTGCTGACCGGTGTATGGATCAACAATAAAGACTCCCTCGCCGAAATTGGTAAACCCGACCCGGTTATTCTCCATAACAAAGTCGTTTTTGGGGTTACGTCCGGCCAGGAGTAGTTTTGAAGGTGCCGAACGGATGGCATCTTCCACCACATAGGGGGGAAATTTTGCGATTTTGCTTTTTTTATCGATGATTGCTCCGCCACCATCCAGGACTTCCAGCGCCTCATCATCGTCAAAAAGAAGTCCGGTTTCTTCCATAACTTCAAGGGTGGCCAGATGGATCTCATCGAGCTCATCATCGGTAAAAATTTTCAAGCTCAACCCCCCGCTTTGCCGTTTACCGGCATGCAAGTTGCGTCTCAAGTTTGCTACCTCCTTTCGTAGATCTGTTGGGTTCTCAGATCCAGTGTTCACCATTCAGGATTATTTGATTCTGACCTGGGGGTGCTCTAAAAAGTGATTTATTTCTGGATCAGCTGATAAGAATGCTGCATTGGTTATAACTTTTATTCTATTGAAATTACAGATAAAAAAATACGCCGTTGTTCCTCTCACCATTTATGGTTGCGGCTTGCGCTGATCCATTTCTTGATCGTTCAAGGAACCCGTTCTTTTTCAGCTTCCTCCACGATTGATCGAAGGGTGTCCCGCACATTGTCCGGTAATGGAGGAGGTTCATATGTCTCCAGAATATTAATCATTTTGTCATGGGCGCGTTTGTATATATCCGTACTGCCGGCTGCCTCCCAGTCCTCACGCATCCTGCGGTCGATAATTTGGACCTGGGATTGGGATTTCATGTGTTTATACGTACTCGCATGGGCCATATAGTCTTTGCCGATACCCAATTCTCTAATGATATCTACCGACAGCGTTTCGTCGTTGACAACGATTCCATTCAGCGAATACAGAATCATTCCGGCGATTTCATTATCCAGTACAAGTTGTGCCAGGTCGAAAGTGATTCCCATCTCAAGCATTCCCAAACCGTAAATGACGTTGGCTCCTGCCAGCGCCGGTAGCAAGCCTGTAATGGTTTTTTCATGACCCGACTGGGCGTCAACCACCTTGCTGTCGCCCTACCCGCCGGCCACAAAGCACGGCAAACTGTAATAACGCGCCAGCCTTGCCACAGCTGCACTGATCATGGCGAGTTCAGGTGACCCCACGGTGGCTGTGGCCATTTTCAGATCCATGGGGCACGTCGAACTACCATAGATAAACGGTGTCCCCTTGCTGGCTAATTGACTCAAAACCAGGCTGGACAGGACTTCACAATTTTGAATTACCAGCGTGCCTGCCGGATGGATGGGACTGGAAGCGCCGGAAAGAGCCATTCCGATAACCAGAACAGCCAGGCCGTTTCTACCCGCTTCTAATATGATTTTACAGTGATGCTCCGGCAGTTTGAGCGGACTGATGGGGCAGGTTGCAAATGTAAGCAACGGTCGCTCCCTGAGTTTTTCCCTCCCGCCGACAATTGCGGCGCACATATCTATGATCTTTTGCGCCTGATACCCATCTACCGGACACAGCCAGTGGTGTTTGGTCGTGTTGATCAGGGACGCCTCGGCATTGTGCAACGCCTGTACCTGGTAGGGTTTGTCGTGGGAACACATGGCACGTTCATAGGTTCCTATGTGTTCCAGAGCGTCGATAATTCGAGCTGCTTTTTCTATATCCGCCTTGGTGGTGTCTCTGTGTTCGCCGGTGTAAGGATCGACAAACATGATGCCTTCGCCGAAATTGGTAAACGTGACCCGGTTGTCCTCCAGCGCAACGTCATCTTCGGGTCTGCGTCCACAGGCAATAAAGCTTGCCGGTGCCGAGCGGATCGCATCTTCTACGACCCAGGCAGGAAATTTGACGGTTTTTGTTTTGGGGTCGATCCGGCAGCCTCCGCCGTCCAGTACTTCCAGGGCCTCCTCGCTTTCAACAAAAACACCGGTTTGTTTCAGCACTTCCAGGGTGGCTAGATGAATTTCATGGGCCTCATCATCGGTCATGACATTCAGGCTGAACCCTGAATTGCGTTTTATCCCGGCCTTTGGTTTGCGTAACATGTGAATACCTCCTTCTAAATTGACAATTAAATTTTTTAAGGACGAAAATCAATATCTATTTTTAACGATACCGAGTTCTTTTTCAAATTCTTTTACGATTTCGTCCATGGCTTCCGGGGCACCTTCCGCCAGCGGGTAAGGCTTATGATTTTCGATAATATCAATCGCGTCCGCATAAGCCCTTTCACGCATAGGCATTCCATGGGTTATTTCCATCCAGTCATCACGGGATCTGCGGTCAAACAACTTCGTATGGGACTGACTTCTCATGGTGCGCAGACTATGTTCATGGCTGATGAAAGCACCGCCGGGACCCACCTCATGAATAACATCCATGGCCAGTTTATCGTCTGAAATCTCTATACCCCCGATGGCAATCTGAATCATTCTGATCATTTCGGCATCCATAACGAGTTTTGCATAATCAATTGTCAAGCCCTGTTCCAGAACTCCGGATCCAAACACGATATTTCCGCCTGCCAGGGCACTCAAGGTGGCGCTGAGGGTAAATTCATATCCGGATTGGATATCCGGTATCTTGCTGTCTGAAGCGCCTCCTCCGACATAACTGGGCAGACGATAGTATTGAGCCAACTTGGCTATAGAGGCATTGATCATGCCGTATTCAGGTGAGCCGATGGCTGACGTACCGAACCTTAAATCCAGGATAGTGCTGGTGCAGCCATACGTACACGGCGTACCCTTT
>JAJRVC010000346.1 GCA_024277475.1 Deltaproteobacteria bacterium | reverse complement strand
TAAGGCGTCACAAATAAAGAGACGATGTCACAAATAGTGAGACACGGGTTGGAGCAGGAAATACCACCCATTTGCGAATTCACTGCGGCAGGAGAGGCGCCTGATGCCATCAAAAGGTGAAAAATACTATTTTGTTTCGTCTCTGGCCAAGGGTTTACGCGTTCTGGAGCTGCTGGCCGACAAAGGGGAAACATCCGTCTCCGGAATGGCGGGTCTCTTGAATACCAGCAGAGCTGCGAGCCACCGGTTTTTAACCACCTTGCGCGATTTAGGTTATGTCGAAAAAGCTGGAGAGGGCCGGTTTCGCCTGACATTTAAAATCCTTGAACTGGGCATGCAAAAACTTGACGGGTTTGAGATCCGGCATACCGTTCATCCCTACTTGCAGGAAATAGCCCTCACATTCGGTGAAACAGTCAATCTGGGTCACTGGGATGGAAAGGCCATCGCGCACTTGGACAAGATCAACAGTACGGAAATTTTAAGGCTGGACGTAGGGTTGGGGGCACTGGCCCCTGCCTATTGCACCGCACTGGGCAAAGCGGTGCTGGCATTTCTGCCTGATCGTGAACTGGATGACTATCTCGCGTCAGTTGAGTTGGTGGCCATGTCTCCCAAAACGATTACGACGCCGAAGAGGTTGAAAACCGAAATCAGGAAGATCCGGAAGCGCGGTTACGCCATTGACGATGAAGAATTGAGCCTGGGGCTGCGCTGCGTGGCTGCGCCGATTTTTGATTACAAGAACAGACCGACTTACGCTTTGAGTGTGTCCGGCCCCACCCAACGAATGCCCAGCGAAAAAATTGACGCTATTCAGGCCAAACTGGTGCCGCTGTGCCGGAAAATATCCCGACAGATAGGAGCACCCGACAAATGAATTTATGAGCCAACCTGATTGCAAACCAGTTTCTTCAAGAAAGGAGAACAAACCATGGGCAAGAAAAAAGCGACGCGTTTCGATCTACAGAAAATGAAACAGGCGGGCCAAAAAGCTGTCTGGATAACCGCATATGACTACTGGACCGCCTCATTTGCAGAGCAGGCCGGTATGGACATGATTCTGGTGGGCGATTCTCTGGGCATGTGCATTTATGGATACAGCGGTACGGTTCCGGTGACCATGGACCAGTGCATCTGGCACAGCGAGGCAGTGCGGCGTGGTGCGCCCAATACCTTCATTATCGGTGACATGCCGTTCTTATCCTACCAAGTCAGTGTGCAGGAAGCCGTGCGCAATGCAGGACGATTTCACAAAGAGGCCGGGGTGGACGCGGTCAAGCTGGAGGGCGGCATTCGGGTGTGCCAACAGATTCAAGCTATTGCCGACGGTGGAATGCTGGTCATGGGGCATATCGGACTCACGCCGCAGAGTTCCGGACAGCAGGGTGGCTTCAAGGCGCAGGGGCGAACCGCCGAGGCGGCCAGGGAAGTCATCGATGACGCCATGGCCATTGAGGCCGCGGGTGCTTACGCGTTGCTGGTGGAAGCGGTACCCCCCGAAGTCTGTGGAATCATCCGGGATAAACTGAGTATCCCGGTCTACAGCATCGGAGCCGGGTGGGAAGCCGACGGTCAACTGATGATCTGCAGTGACGTTCTGGGTATTTTCCAGGCCTTCACCCCAAAATTTGTTAAAAAATATGAAAATCTTGGAGAAAAGACCGTCAACGCATTCAGACAGTACGTTCAGGATGCCCGCGCCGGACAGTTCCCTACGGAAGAGCATGCCTACAAGATGGTAGAAGGTGAGCTGCCGAAACTCAAAAAGCTTCTGGATGAATAACGCATACCAAATAAATATGTTTCAAAAAAGTAACCTGTGGAGGTATTCATGTCTGAAGTGTTGAAAAAAATCCGAGATTTCATGGAAAAAGAGGGCATATCCGGTCGCGATGCGCATGATTTGTCCACCTCGGCAAAAGCCTTTCCCGATGGCGCCAACTTCCGGATTGAAATTGCCGGCCTGGAAAGGGCTTCCACGGTGAAAGCGATGATTGACGAAGCCGACAAACGCAACGTCACGATACATCGGGCGATCGCTGCCGTAGGCGGCTCCACCTATTGTGATTTTCAGGAACTCAAAGAGATGGCTCAGATGGCCCGGGATGCAAAAATCGAGATGATAATGACCGTCGGCCACCGGAAAGGCTGGGACGCGGGATCCAAAGAGATTTCGACCCCCGAAGGTTCCATGCAGGGATTTCGGCTGAGAGGATCGGACCATATCTCCTATCATATCGCTGACATCATGCGCAGTATCGAAGCTGGCCACCGTGGCTTTCTGGTCTACGATGAGGGGGTTCTCTTCCTCTTGAACAAAATGCGCGCCGAGGGGGTGATCCCACCGGAGACCATTTTTAAATTCTCCGTCTTCGGCGGGTACTGCAGCGCGGCTGGCGCCAAGGTAATCGAATCCATGGGTGCTAACTCCATGAATCCCGCTTCGGATGTATCTCTGCCGATTTTAGGGGGTATCCGTAAAACAGTGGACATACCCCTGGATGTCTACATTATCATCGTCGATTCTTTCGGCGGCATGTTCAGGGCCTATGAGGCACCAGAAATCGCCAGAGTGGCTTCGCCTTGTTACTTCAAATTCGAGCCGGGTACTTCCGAAGGAGATATCTACAAGCCGTGGGTTACGGAAGACTTCCATGTGAATCTCGTTCGGGAAAAAGTCAAGCTTGCTTCAATCGTGATGGAAATCATGGAAAAGCACGCCCCGGATTTAAAAATGTCCCACACCGGCCCGACGGACCTTGTCCTGCCAATGGCGGCATAACCGCCCAATGCGCCTGGTAGAAGGTAAGAGACGATAAGGAATAAACGAATGGCCACCCCAAACTACCTGTCCGATCGAACTCATGAAGTGGAGTGGTCGGGTATCCGCATCATGTTCGCCATGGCCGATGAGATCCCCGGTGTCGTCAACCTGGGCATCGGCCAACCCGATTTAGACACGCCCGAATTTATCCGTGACGCCGCCAAACAGGCACTAGACGAAGGCTATACCCGCTACCCTCCGGCTAAAGGGTTTTTGGATTTACGCCGGGTGATCGCTAAAAAACTCAAGCAAGAAAACGGCATCGATGCCGATCCGGATACCGAGGTTTACGTGGCCGTCGGTGCCATGCAGGTCATATTCAACACATGCCTGCACATGATTAACCCGGGAGATGAGGTGATCGTGATCGACCCGGGATACGACTACTATTCGCAGATACGGCTCTTCGGTGGTGTGCCTGTGCCTGTTGCCGCCTATGAATCAAATCAGTTCAAAGTGGATCCGGCGGATATCCGGGCTTCAATAACGGATAAAACCAAGCTGATGATTATCAACACCCCATCCAATCCCACCGGGGCTATCTTTGGCGAAGAGATATTGCAGTCCATTGCCGAAATGGCGATCGAACACGACATCTGGGTGCTTTCCGACGAGCCTTACGAGCATATCCTTTTCGATGGCCGCAAGCACGTCAGTATTGGGGCTTTAGAAGGAATGGCGCAGCGGACCATATCCGCCTTTACGCTCTCAAAGTCTTACGCCATGACCGGCTGGCGTGTGGGTTACACGGCCGCTCCGAAACCGGTTATTGACGAGATGGAAAAGCTCATGGAGCACATGGTGTCGGGAGTGAACGCCGTTGCCCAGCGGGCCGCCTTGGCGGCCCTTACCGCCCCTCAGGATTGTGTGCAGGAGATGGTGACGACTTACGATAAACGGCGGCATCTTGTCCATGAGGGCCTGAACGACATCGACGGGATTACGTGTCTGAAGCCGGAGTCGACCTTTTACGCCTTTCCGAATATCTCATCGCTTGGGCTTTCTTCCTGGGACTTTGCCAAGTATATGGTCAGGGAGCACAAAGTGGCCATTGTTCCGGGAAGCATTTTCGGTAAAGCCGGAGAAGGCTATGTGCGACTCTCCTTTGCTGCAAACATGGAACAGTTAACAGAGGGGATTGCCCGCATCCGGCGGGGTGTGGCAACGTTAAATGCCTGAGTTGCCTCAATTCCCGTCCGGTTCATCCCTGTTGAGAGGTGACGACGATGACCTTGTTTCCAAAAGACGAATACCTTGGGCGCATCCGCAGGGCCAAAAGCAGGATGGCCGATGCCGGGATCGATGTGCTGGTGGCCTCGGATCCGGCCAATATGAATTACCTCACCGGCTATGACGGCTGGTCGTTTTATGTCCCCCAGTGTGTCGTTGTCAGTCTGGATCAGGATACCCCCCTATGGATCGGCCGGGGCATGGATGTGGCCGGCGCCCGGCATACCGCCTTCATGCCCGCAGCCAATATCATCGGATATCCGGACAACTACGTCCAATCCCTGAAG
>JAJRVC010000345.1 GCA_024277475.1 Deltaproteobacteria bacterium | reverse complement strand
CGGATGTCGTTTATCCTGGTGATACATTAACGATCCGGGGTTGGAAAGTTGATGTGGGGTATATTATTCAGGTAAGAACTGACAGATCCGTCGTATTAAGTAATGCCAGGGCGGTAGTTGAATGAGCCTATAGGGTTCTAAAGTTCAAGGTACTGGGTTCAGAGGTTAGGTTTTCAGACCCGAATAGGTCACCTATTCGGAAGTTTTGACATTTCATGGATCAGGACGGCAGACGAATTACTTAAAAATTTTGTCATGCTCTAAAGAGGATGAAATTTTAGTTAGGTCTGTGTTTGTCTGTGCGAGTCTGTGGCCATCATGAAAAACAAAAATTACCAAACACTAAAGAAAGGAGCAAAAACATGAACATTGACGACATCAAAAACATTGCCGTTATCGGCGCCGGAAACATGGGACATCAGATCGCAATGCTGTCTGCCATCCACGGGTACAAAACCGTGTGCACGGACATCAACGGGGAAATTCTCAAAAAAGCACAAAATTTCGCTGACACCTACCTGGCCGGTCGCGTTAAAAAAGGACGGTTAACCAAAGAGCAGGCCAATGCCGCCCGGGAAAGAATATCGTTTACATCCAGTATGGAAGACGCCGTTAAAGATGCTGATTTTGTCATCGAAGCCGTTCTTGAAGTATTGGACCTCAAACGTAAAATTTTTGCCGATCTGGACAAGATGGCCCCTGCCCATGCGATCCTGGCAACCAACAGCTCGGCTATCATCAGCTCCAGAATTGCCGATGCTACCAAACGACCGGAGAAGGTCCTCAATATTCATTTCTTTAATCCTGCTCTTGTGATGAAGCTGGTGGAAGTGGTCCAGGGACCCCATGTTTCCGATGAAACCAGGGAAATTTCCATGGCACTTTGTGAAAAACTCGAAAAAGTACCGGTCCACCTCAAAAAAGAAGTCAATGGATTCCTGCTCAACCGCATTTTCGGCGCCATCACCCGTGAGGCCCTCTGGCTGCTGGAGATGGGGGTGGCCAGCATGGAAGATATCGATAAAGCTCAGGTTTACGGTGCCGGCCATCCCATGGGTACCTTCCGCCTGATGGACCTCACCGGCATCGACCTAACCTACATCATGGGAATGGAGGCCTTCCGGGAAACAGGCGACACCCGCAACCTGCCCAGTCCGAAGGTGGTTGAAAAATACGTCAAAGGCGAATATGGCCGGAAGACCGGCAGGGGATGGTATGACTACTCATAGGTTGAGCGGTTCAGAGTTCAACGTTCCGGGTTAAAAAGAATCCAGACAGTTTGTATCATCGGAAGCTTGGAAGTTGGGGGACTGAGAAAAGGCAAAGCGGGAAGAGTTGAGTAGGTTTATTGGGTTTATTAATCAACTAAGTCAACTTATTCAACTCAATCAACCTAATCAACTTAATCTATCCAATTAGATATAAGTTTCTTACTATCTGTTAATACACAAAATATAGATCATCTTATAACTCATAATTTTCCAAAGAAACACCGGAGGTAATCGTGGCATCCAAGTTTATTAGCGAACGCAATATAAAATTTCTTCTTTACGAAGTTTTCGATGCTGAATCCTTGACGAAATACGAATACTACAGCGACCACAACCGCAAAATGTTCGACATGGTCCTGAAGGCAGCCGCCAAACTGGCAAAGGACCTTCTGTTTCCCATATTCGAAGAGATGGACCGCAACCAACCCGAACTGGTCAACGGAGAAGTCAAGGTCCATCCGGCCGTCAAGACCATCATGCAAGAATTCGGTGACGGCGGCTGGATTTCCAGCCGGGTGCCCTTTGACCAGGACGGTGAACAGTTGCCGAGTATGGTGGCCGACATCTGTGAATTTATTTTTTCTGCCGCCAATTACTCGGCCAACGCGTATCCGGGGCTGACCTTCGGCGCCTCCCACCTGATTGAATCGTTCGGCAGCAGGGAGCTGTATGACTTCTATGTTTCTAAAATGCGGTCCGGAGAATGGCAGGGCACCATGGCACTGACCGAACCGGAAGCCGGCTCTTCCCTGTCGGACATTACCACCCTGGCCGAGCCGACGGCGGCAGGCTATTACCGCATGAAAGGACAGAAAATATTCATATCCGCCGGTGACCACGACGGGGTCGACAATGTCGTGCATCTAATGCTGGCCAAAATAGAGGGTGCTCCGGCCGGCGCCAAAGGAATTTCCCTCTTCGTTGTTCCCAAGAAACGCATCGACGATAAAGGCGACCTTGTTCCCAATGACGTGGTCGCCTCCGGTGTGTATCATAAACTCGGCTATCGCGGCTGTCCCATCGTGCAGCTGAGTATCGGCGATAAAAACGATTGTCGCGGCTGGCTGGTCGGAGAGCCTCACAGAGGTTTGAAATGCATGTTCCAGATGATGAATGAAGCCCGTATCGGGGTCGGTATGGGTGCAACCGCCATGGCCACCGCCGCGTACTATGCATCCCTCGAGTATACCAAAACCCGTTGTCAGGGACGTAGGCTCGGTCATAAAGATCCGAACCTGCCCCCCGTCCCGATTATCGAACACGCAGATGTAAAACGCATGCTGCTGTTTCAGCGTGCCGTTATCGAAGGCGCGCTTTCGCTGGTGATGCAGTGCAGCAAATATGTTGATCTGCAAAAAGTTACCGCCGGGGAAGAAAAAGAAAAATTCAATTTGCTGTTGGAGATCCTGACGCCAATCGCCAAGAGCTATCCCTCGGAGATGGGCAATATTTCCATCAGCCAGGGGCTGCAATGTCTGGGAGGCTCCGGATATTGTGATGATTATCCCCTGGAACAATACTACCGCGACTGCCGCATTCATCCCATCCATGAAGGCACCACCGGCATCCAGGGAATGGATTTGCTGGGCAGAAAAGTGATCATGCAAGATGGCCGGGCCTTTCTTTTTTATGCTGACGAATTAAAAGATACGATTTCGATTGCAGAAGAATATAAGGATCTTGCTAAATCGGCATGCGAATTGAGCGAAACCCTGACGAAACTGCAGGACGTGACCCGGCACCTCTTATCGATCGCACGGCAACAGGGATCTGAAGCCTTCCTGGCCGATGCCACCCTCTATCTCGAATTTTTCGGCATTGTGACCATTGCCTGGCAGTGGCTGCTGCAGGGTATTGCGGCTCAGAAAGCATCAAAAAATGGTGCTCGCAAAAAAGATATAAACTTTTATGAGGGTAAAATGTTTACCCTGCGCTATTTCTTTGGCTATGAATTGCCGAAAACGCTCGGGCTGGCAAAACGCTTGATGGATGATGACAGACTGACGGTGGAGATGCAGGCGGACTATTTTAACGATTAAACATAATAAAAAGGAGTAAAAAACAGTGGCGGCTGATTCCCCATCTAAAGATGAAGGCATAATTTCATTTTTCGATTATTTAAAAGGCTGGCTGCCCCTGGTATGGCGGTTGCCGGCCATACTACGCACCCGGAAACAGATCGCTGCTGTTAGGACCGAAAACCGGGAATCCTGGGGAAGTATGCTGGAGGAAAATACAGCAAAATTTCCGGAAAATACGGCTATTAAATCCGAAGAAGCCTGCCTTAGCTACAGAGAATACAACGCAGCCGTGAATCGTTGCGCCAATTTTTTTATTGCAAAAGGGATGAAAAAAGGCGATGTGGCTTGCATCTGTCTGGAAAATCGCCCTGAACTCCTGGTTGTTTACAGCGCAATGGCCAAAATTGGTGCGATCAATTGCATGATCAACACCAACCTGCGCCGGCATTCCCTGAAGCATTGCCTGACACTTCATCCGGCCAAGATTTATATAATCGGAGAGGAGGTCATCGAGGCGTTTGAAGAAATAAGGGATGATTTGGGACTGTGGTCGGATCGAACGCTTTATTTTGTACCGGACAAGGGCCAAAATCCGGCGCCGGGGGGTTTTACTGATCTTACTGAGGCTTGCCGCAATTTTCCTGCGACCAATCCAACCACCGTTTCCGATGTCCATCCGGCAGATACGATCGCCTATGTCTTCACCTCCGGCACCACCGGCGGCAGACCGAAGGCGGCGGTCATCACCCATGGGCGGCTTGTCAGATCCAGATATACAAACGGAAAAATTGTTTTAAACATGAGGTCCGATGATACTCTGTATTTGCCGCTGCCTTTTTTTCACACCAACGCCCTGGCACTAAGCTGGCCGGCTATTTTTGCAAATGGCTCCGCTGTCGCCATTCGCCGTAAATTCAGTGTCAGCAACTTCTGGAATGATGTTCACAAATACAATGCCACGGTCTGGTGTTACATCGGGGAACTATGCCGTTATCTGATGAACCAACCACCGAAATCCGGCGATCGAAACAACCCGCTAAACAAGATTATCGGCAACGGTCTGCGGCCCGATATCTGGCAGGATTTCAAGCAGCGTTTCGGGATTTCCAAGGTATTTGAGATCTACGGTGCGGCGGAATCCAACCTTTATTTTGTCAATATGCTCAATCTCGATTGTACGGTGGGAACATGCAAACTCTCTTATGTCATCGTTAAATATGATGTTGACGAGGACAAACCCATAAGGGACGATCAGGGATTTATGCAAGAGGCAGCGGTTGGGGAGTCCGGTCTGCTCCTCGGTGAAATATCAGAGCAAAATCCTTTTGTCGGTTATACCAGCAGGGAGGCTACGGATTCTAAAATTATTAAAAATGTCTTTCAAAAAGGCGATGCATGGGTTAACACCGGGGATCTTCTCAGGAATATCGGCTACGGTCATGCCCAGTTCATCGATCGAACCGGTGACACGTATCGCTGGAAAGGCGAAAATGTATCCACAACCGAAGTCGAAGAGGTCGCAAACACCTTACCACAGATTTCGCTGTCAACGGTATACGGTGTGAAGATGCCCGGCGGCGATGGGCGTGCAGGTATGATTGCGATCATACCTGAATGCAATATCGACGATTTTGATCTGAAGGGGCTTGGCGATCATTTGCAGCGCACCCTCCCCTCTTATGCGATTCCAAAATTTATACGGTTAAACAAAAATATAGAATGTACAGCGACGCATAAAATCAAAAAAATAAATTTAAAATTGGAAAACTTTGATATTAATAAGATCAAAAACCCTCTATTCGTCCTGCTGCCGGGGGAATCGGAATATCAACCCCTGACCGGAGATATATACTTGAAGATAAGGGCCGGGGAATATAAGTTTTGATAACGGATGTCAGAGGACAGATGTCGGAAGACAGAGGACAGATGTCGGAAGACAGAGGACAGATGTCGGAAGACAGAGGACAGATGTCGGAAGACAGAGGACAGAAGGCGGAAGACAGAGGACAGAAGGCGGAGGGATTTGAATTCGGCCTCCGGCCTCTCCGAGCTGTAGGCAATAAGCTCTACGAGCTGGAAGCCATAGGGGCGGGGGCCTACGCCCCGGTGGGAAGGCGGAAAACACAGGGAGATGTCAGGTGAAAGATTTACTGAAAAAATTAATTACACAGGGAGAAAATGATGGACAGGAAGCTTGTTTCGATCGTCAAATATGAAAAACCACTCGAATCCGTCAGAAAAGCCGTGGAGCTCTCCCGCGGCCTGGATCACCTGCCTTCTAATGCCAAAGCTTTTATCAAGCCTAATATTGTCTTCTGGACCAAGGCCGCAAACTTTCCCAAATATGGTGTTATCACGACCTCCCGGGTTGTAGAAGATATGGTGGTGCTTCTCAAAGAACGGGGAATCAATGACATTTCCATCAGTGACGGAACGGTATTGCGAAATCCAAAAGACATGGAAACCCAGATACATGCTTTCGAATCTCTGGGATACGGGGAATTAAAGAAACGTTACGGTGTTAATTATTTAAACATCTGGCAACGGCCTTTCGAAGAAGTCGACTTGGGAGATGGTGTTGTGGTTAAATTCAATACCGATATTTTGAATGCGGATTTTGTCGTCGACCTGCCGGTGTTGAAAACACACTCCATGACCGTGGTCAGCCTGGGAATAAAAAACCTGAAAGGCATGATCGATATTCCATCGCGCAAAAAATGCCACAACACGCATCCGCAAAAAGATCTGCATTTCTGGGTGTCCAGGCTGGCGGATAAAATGCCGCCCCTGTTCACCCTGCTAGATGGAATTTATACCGCCGAGCGGGGGCCGAATGTAGATGGTAAAATGCACCGCAGCAACCTGTTGGTGGCCTCCGCTGATGTTCTTTCCGCCGACATGGTGGGTGCCGCAGTGCTGGGATATGAACCCGGGGATGTACCTTATTTGGTCCATGCCGCCAAAAACCGCAAAAGATCCCTGGATCTCGCCGATATCGAAGTCGTGGGTGAGTCCATAGAAAAAGTGGCCTCATTGCATAATTATGACTTTCCCTACAACGAAGACAAAACCCTACCTTTGCCCATGGAAAAAATGGGAATACAGGGGCTCTCCTATTACAAATATGATCTCAGCCTGTGCACCTACTGTTCGGGAATGACAAGCACGATGCTGGCTGCAATTGCCAAAGCCTGGAAAGGAGAACCCTGGGAGGATGTTGAAATTCTCAGCGGTAAGGTCATGGAACCCTCCCCGGATAAGAAAAAAACAATTCTTTTCGGTAAATGTATTTATCAAGCTCATAAAAACAATCCCGACATTAGGGAAATGATCGCCATCAAGGGCTGCCCACCGAAACCGGAAACCGTATGCGAGGCGCTTCATAAAGCCGGTATCGACGTCGACCCGGCAATCTTTGAAAACCTGGATACGCTCCCGAGCTTTTTCCTGAAGCGCTATGAAGACAAGCCGGAGTTTGATGAGTCATTTTTTAAGATCAGTTAGTCACCCCCACAAAATGGTGGCTTGACATTGCCTACTATCGGAACACCGGTAGCAGCCAATTCTTTTAAATTCTTTGGGACGGGGGTGCCTGTCCACATGAGGCTTGCGGCATCTTTACTTTGAATCCTGACGATTTACGTCAATGTCGGATTCAAAAGCATAAAATTAGGTGCCAACCAGATACATCGAGAAATATCCAGTTAATCTTGAATTCGTAGAATCATGGTAGTAAGTATTATTGCGAACTTTGAAACCACTTCCAATATTTCGGACTATGGTGATTCCATGACTGAAGCAAAGAATTCCATAGTAGACGACCCAGTTGATGAACTTGACTCCTCGAAGGGGTGGGTGGCGGTTGGATGGGCTTTTGTTTCAGGGTACATGTATTTTTCCGGTTTTTTCATCACGCTGGCACTTTTCGTGCCCTCTTATTTTCTGTGCATAAAGTCAACGACAACATGAGCAAAGTCTTCACCGCAATCTTCCTGCAAAAAATGTCCGGCGCCTTTTATGGTGGTGTGTGGTTGTCCCTGAGCGCCGGGAATTTGTTTCTGGAAAATTCTTTCACCCCCTTTAGTAATCGGATCACCGTCACTGAATGCGGTTAAAAATGGCCGGTCGAATTGCGACAAAACTTCCCAGGCCTTCCGGTTAGCGTGTGATGCCGGATCATCCGGTTCGGCAGGAACCAGTGACGGGAAGATACGGGCGCCTTCCTTGTATGTTTCGTCTGGAAACGGTGCATTGTAGGCCGCATTGACCTCCGCTGACGGCGTTTTCTGACAGCCCATGGTGATAATCGTTCCGATGTCGAAATCCGGTACTTCCACCGAAAATTTGCGCCAGCTCAAAAAAGCCTCTGATATCGGATGGTCACCCGTCGGCAGTCCGGTATTGGCTGCCACCACGCGGACAAAATAATCAGGATTGTTCGCCAACAGCCGCAGACCGATCAGCCCGCCCCAGTCCTGACAGACGAGGGTAATTCGCTGCAGGTTCATTTGATCAAACCAGGCATTAACCCAGTCGACGTGCCGCTGGTAGGTGTAATCTTTGCGATCCGCCGGTTTATCGGAGCGACCGAAGCCCACCAGGTCAGGCGCTATCGCGCGATACCCTGCAGCGGTGATGATTGGAATCATTTTACGATACAGGTACGACCAGGATGGCTCGCCGTGCATGAGCAGCACCGGATCGGCGTCCTTCGGGCCCTCGTCTACATAATGAATCCGGAGGCTGTCACCCTCAATATCCGAGACCTCTACATAATTAGGATTAAATGAATAGCCATGGAGATTGCGGAAATGATCGTCAGGCGTTCTCAAAATTTTCATTTTTAGCTTCCCTCCTTCAATTATAAAATGATCTCATGCCCCCTTAATCCACTGCCCCTTTCTTTTGATCGCGCCTTCTTGCTCAAGTTTAATAAGATGACTTCAATTTTGCAAAGTGAATTTGAGACTTGACTTATTGCTACGAGCACTATTTAAGTATTGGCTAAAAGTCAATAATCAAATTAATTCGGGGGGAAAAAAGTCCAAACTGTTGGGGATCAGTGGAAGCCGTGTGAAAATTGGATAATAAATAAAAGAGGTAGAAAAATGGCGGATTACAGTGGGAAAAAACATATCGTATCGGTTCTCATGCGGTGCTATACCGATCGCGTTCCCATAACGGTTACATTCTGGCATCCGGCTGCGAAATTCTGATGGATTCGACAGAGAATAGAATCGACCATTTTTTTAACTACAGCCGGCAATACGGACGACAGTTTATGTCAGCCTTGAAAGAACATCGACCGGAATGAAACAGGACCCTTATCAAAGCTGTTATCGCTGGATAATACTGTTTATTTTGTGGCTGCTGTACATCGCTTTCGGCCTGGTCGCGCGCTCCATTACGCCTCTCATCACACCCATCCTGCATGATCTGCACATATCTTATTCTCAGATGGGGTTTATTTTAGGATCCTGGCAACTGACCTATATCATAGTAGCCCTGGTGGCGGGTGCGGTTCTGGACAAGTGGGGAGTTCGTAGATCCATATTTGCCGGGGCTCTGCTCATCGGGCTTTCCGCTTCGATTCGGTACTACGCGACAGGCTTTTTAACGCTGTTGATCGCAATAGCCCTGTTCGGAGTCGGGGGGACCATGATTTCCATCGGCGGCCCAAAGACGATATCCGAATGGTTTAGAGGTCGCGGCCGGGGGATCGCAATAGGTATTTACACCACCGGACCCTGGATTGGGGGGCTGATGGCACTGGCATTGACCAACAGCCTGGTGATGCCGCTGGTCGGCGGCAGTTGGCGACTTACCTTTGTTTGCTATGGTATGTTGACTTTTGTGATCGCCTTGTTGTGGGTGTTTCTGGCCAGGGAAAGCGCATCGAAACCTGTTGCCGGCAGTGCGAGTATCGTCAAAGTTTTTAAACAACTTATTGAAATTCGCAACGTTCAAATACTCCTGATCATGGCGCTTTTCTCATTTGCGGTCAACCATGGTTTTTCCAACTGGTTACCAAAAATATTTGAAGAAAACGGTATGTCCGCCTCACAGGCCGGCTATGCCGCATCCATCCCCATAGCGACCGGTATTCCAGCCCTTTTATTTATTCCATCTTTATTTCCAGCACGTTTCAGAGGCCGTATAATAGCGATCTTTGCCTTGATGACCACCATCAGTCTTGTCACGGTCGTGAAAACATCCGGTACACCGCTTTACATCGGATTGATGGTGCTGGGATTTGTAAGCTCTCCTTTCATGCCGCTGATGCTGCTTATATTAATGGAAAGCCCCGGGGTGAAAACCGAATATATGGGCGCGGCCGGGGGGATGTTTTTCTGTGTCGCTGAAATCGGAGGATTCACCGGGCCTTCATTAATGGGGATTTTAATGGATGTAACCGGAACCTTTATGGCCGGGACGATTTTTTTGGCGATCTTTTGTTTCGCGATTGCAATTATGACACTTTTTATCAAAGCTGAAAAAAGTTTAAATCCGGCTTGACAGCGGGATAACCCGTACTTACTATACCCTCGCTCTATAAGAATTCACTTAGAATTATAGAGAAAGGACAGCCTTGGTTCTCAACTATTTATCTTTCGGCTAAAATTAGAGCCAGGATACCGTGTTGAGCATATTAATCCAAGCCACTGGTGCAAGGTTGTTCCCTTGAGCGCTTCCTGCATGTTCCTCAAGAGGCTGCGGGAGGCTATATTAAAAGGGGGAGTACGTCGTTGCTTTCCGACCTGCTCCCCTTTTTTCCTGCCCCGTGACCGAGTTATTTTAAAAGGTGAAAAATTGGTTTACCTCGGTGGCGTTAGCGTGACCTATTTCCAGCGCCTCCTCAGACACATCAATACATGGCTTCGATTAAATCCGTAAACGCTTCATTGATGGCTTTGCGTTTAACTTTCATGGTCGGCGTCATTTCACCATCTTCCTCATATAGTTTTTTGGGTAGAATAGTGAATTTTTTCACCTGCTCGACCCGTGCAAGCATCTCATTTACCTTCTTAATTTCCCGCTCGATCAGCTGATTTATTTCAGGGTTGAGGGTAAGGTCTTTATACGTCGAAAACTGGATTTTATTATCCTGAGCGTATTTGACCACATTATCTTCATCGATCATTATCAGGCAAGAGAGAAATTTGCGCTTATCACCGATCACAACGGCATCGTTGATGTAAAGACTGGCTTTAAGCTTATTTTCAATATATTGAGGAGTGATGTTCTTACCGCCGGCAGTCACGATAATGTCCTTCTTGCGGTCGGTAATTTTGAGATATCCGTCTTCATCAATCTCGCCGACATCTCCCGAATACAGCCAGCCGTCCACGATGGTTTCTGCTGTGGCTATTGGATTCTTGAAATAGCCCTTGAACACACCGGGGGATTTGACCAGAATCTCACCATCGTCTGCAATTTTGATCTGCACTCCTTCCAGGGGGACGCCCACGGTTCCCAATTTCACTTCGCCAATTTTAGATGTAGTGGTGACGCCCGTACCCTCGGTCTGCCCGTAGCCCTCCACCAGGTTGACGCCGATGGAGTGGAAAAAATGCAGAATTTCAGGGGCAATGGGCGCAGCTCCGGAATAGGCCACACGAATGCG
>JAJRVC010000344.1 GCA_024277475.1 Deltaproteobacteria bacterium | reverse complement strand
TTACGGCCCGCATCAGGTTCCTAAATATGAATCTGAATAATTGAGCAATGTAAATTCAGTTGGGCCGGGTGCGTCAACGTTCAGGGGGAAAGACAAAGAAAGCATTAAATAGCCGAAATCCTCGTTTAGTTAGATGTTGCAGCCTTAGTTTGCAATGCTTATTTTCCCAAAGAATTCCACAATCGTCCTGCCCTTTGGCTTGTCTCTTGGGTGGTGAAAAACTTGAGCCACCCTCACTGCAAGAGTGAGTATCGAAGGGGCATGGTCCTGTTTTTTTTATTTCTGTCTAACGGATTGAATTCCGGTGATACACGTCTTCCTCTTTCCAGACTATGTGCTCTATCGTAATAGTCCAGTCACTAAGGCACTAATCTACCAGGGTTCTAACCTAAACTGATCGGTTCCATGTTCAAGCCCGCCCTGGCCTCCGGCTCGTAGGCACCCTCCAGGCTGGAAGCGGCCTCGGAGAGAACAACGGGATGTGGCTATGAGATTGTTTTCAGATTTTTATAGGTTTGGTTTTCCAGCATCACATCCTGCTATGCCGGGTCTGGGTCAGGGGTTCAAAGATTAGAACCGATTGACACTGCTTCTTTTTTTTTGTGCCTTCGTGTCTTAGTGGCTGACTTTTAAGAAATTGGTATTATTATAATTGGTTGTTGACCAATTAAATCTTGAGACCGGTCATAAATCTGTTATAATGTTAGCTATGTCATCACCTATTCAGCGCAAAGCGCATGCGGCAGGAGTATCCTCAATATGGTATTTAATTTTCTAACTAAAGTTTTCGGCAGTAAAAACGAACGTGAATTAAAGCAGGTTCAACCTCTTGTTGAGAAAATCAACGCACTTGAACCTGAGATACAGAAATTAAATGACGAACAGCTTAAAGGCCGAACCGCCGAATTCAAACAGCGCCTCGATCGGGGGGAAAGCATTGATGACCTTCTTCCAGAAGCATTTGCCACTGTCCGGGAAGCTTCGATGCGCACATTGAACATGCGGCATTTTGATGTTCAACTGATCGGTGGAATCGTTCTTCATCAAGGCAAGATTGCGGAAATGAAAACCGGCGAGGGCAAAACGCTGGCCGCCACGCTGCCGGCCTACTTAAACGCATTAAGCGGAAAAGGTGTACACATTATTACCGTCAATGACTATCTGGCCACACGCGATACCGAGTGGATGGGTCATATCTATAGATTTCTGGGCCTGACCGTGGGGACCATCATGCATGGTCTCGACGATAAGGAACGGTTGGCATCTTATGGCGCCGACATCACCTATGGGACGAATAATGAGTTTGGCTTTGATTATTTGAGAGACAACATGAAGTTCGATCGGGATTCTTTGGTTCAGGGCGAACTTAACTTTGCCATCGTGGACGAGGTCGATAGTATCTTGATCGATGAGGCCAGAACACCTTTGATTATATCAGGGCCGGCTGAAAAATCCACTGATTTATATTACCAGATCAACGGTTTGATTCCGCGTCTGAACAAAGATACCGATTTTACCATCGATGAAAAAGCCCGTTCGGCGATTTTAAGCGAAGAGGGTGTCGCCAAAGCCGAGAAATTGTTAAAGGTCGATAATATTTTCGATCCAAAAAACATTGAACTTTTACACCACATCAATCAGGCCCTCAAGGCCCATGCGCTTTTTAAGCGGGATGTCGATTACATCGTCAAAAACGGGGAAGTCATCATCGTCGATGAATTTACCGGACGTCTGATGCCCGGGCGGCGCTACAGTGAAGGGTTGCATCAAGCGTTGGAGGCTAAGGAAAATGTCAAGATCGAAAACGAGAACCAGACACTGGCCACCATTACCTTTCAGAATTTTTTCAGAATGTACACAAAACTATCCGGTATGACCGGTACGGCGGATACCGAGGCGGCCGAATTCAAAAAGATTTACGATCTGGATGTAGTGGTGATGCCCACCAACATGCCCATGATACGCAAAGATGCCCCTGATGTGATTTACAAAACCCGCAAAGAAAAATTTAGCGCCGCCTTGGACGAAATTGTAGAACTGCATAAAAAAGGGCAACCGGTTCTGGTGGGCACCATTTCCATCGATGTCTCCGAAGATTTTAGCAAAAAATTAAAAAAAAGGGGCATCAAGCATACGGTTCTCAATGCAAAAAATCATGAGAAAGAGGCCGAGATCATTTCTCAGGCCGGTCAGATGGGCGCGGTGACGATCTCCACCAACATGGCCGGTCGTGGTACGGATATTGTCCTGGGTGAAGGCGTAACGGATTTAGGCGGACTCCATATTCTCGGCACTGAAAGGCATGAGAGCCGGCGCATCGACAACCAGTTGCGCGGCCGGGCCGGCCGCCAGGGGGATCCGGGTTCCTCTCGATTTTATCTGGCCCTTGAAGATGATCTTTTGCGCATATTCGGCGGCGAACGCATTACCGGCATCATGGAGAAACTTGGCATGGAGGAGGGAGAGCCCATCGAGCATAACATGATCAGCCGGGCCATTGAAAATGCTCAGGCCAAGGTCGAAGGACACAATTTTGACATACGCAAACAGCTGATCGAATATGATGATGTCATGAACCAGCAGCGGGAGGTGATTTACCGGCAACGTCGGGAAGCGCTAGCCGGCACAAGTCTGAAAGATTCGATTATGGAGATGATCCGCGATAAGGCCGAAGAGATTGCCGATGCCACTGTCGGTGATGAGGCTCATGCGGAAGAATGGGATGTAAAGGCAATCAGGGATGCAGTTTACAAACAATTTAATTTCCGTTTGAACTCCTTTGACCCGGAAACCCTGGAGGGTCTCAACCGGGACGGTCTGGCCGAATTGATCTTTGAGGCCGCCGAAAAAATATATGAAGAACGAGAAGCCGCCGTCGGTTCGGATGACTTCAGACAATTGGAGCGGGTGGTCATGCTCCAGACCGTCGACAGCCTGTGGAAAGATCATTTGCTTTCCATGGATCATTTGAAAGAGGGCATCGGTTTAAGGGGATATGCCCAGCAAGATCCGCTGGTCGTTTACAAAAAAGAAGGTTATGAATTGTTTCAGGAGATGATCCGCAGAATCCAGGAGGAGACCCTGGGAATCCTGTATCGTATTCAGATTGCCGAACCGAAGAGGATAGATGATTTGCGGCAGCCGCGGCAGCAGCAGATGGTTTTTTCAGGTGGTGGAGAATCTGAGAAGAAAAAACCGCAAACACGATCTGCCGGAAAAGTCGGACGTAATGCGCCGTGCCCCTGCGGCAGTGGAAAAAAATATAAGAAATGCTGCGGTAGATAGGCAGCAGCTTGCAGGAAAATTTTTTAGTATCCCCTTTACAACCGTCAAATCAAGTGATTATAATTAAATTGTTCAGTCAAAGCATCATTGGGTAAAGTTCAGTGGGCCAGTATGATTCTGAAATAGAGGAAGGTGTCGGTTCCCAGACTGATATAGACGTCGAAGAGCCACCCATGTACAAAGTGATGCTTCTCAACGATGATTACACCACCATGGAGTTTGTAGTCGAAGTCTTGGTTTATGTGTTTCAGAAGTCATCGGAGGAGGCCATGCGAATTATGCTGGATGTACACCGTGCCGGTATTGGGGTTTGTGGCGTATACCCTTATGAAGTTGCAGAAACCAAAGTCGATGCGGTGGAAGTTTTAGCCCGGCAAAACGGGTTTCCCTTAAAATGCATTATGGAAAGAGAATAAATTATGATCAGCAAAGAACTCAGTGCTACTCTTGGCTTTGCTGTCAGAGAGGCCAAAAAAAGACGTCACGAATATGTCAGCATCGAGCACATACTCTTTGCTATCCTGTACGATCCGACCGGCATTGATATTGTTGAAAACTGCGGTGGTAATGTCGAAAACCTGATTAAATGAATTGAAGATTTTTTTAGGGAAAAAATCGAACGGATCCCTGTCGGTAATGAATATGTGCTCCAGCAAACAATCGGGTTTCAACGCGTCATTCAGCGGGCGGTCAATCATGCCCGCTCAGCCGAAAAACCGGAAGTGACCGTCAGCGATATACTGGCTTCCATTTTTCTGGAAAAAGATTCCCACGCTGAATACTTTCTCAGCGCCGAAGGGGTGACACGTCTGGATGTGCTGAATTTTATTTCCCACAACGTTTCCAAGACCATTCAAGGGGAATCCCCGGCCGAATCGGCAAAATCTTCCAAAGAACAGCGCAAGAAAAAGACGAATCCTCTGGAACTCTTTACAGCGGATCTGATCAAATTGGCTGCCCTGGGTAAGCTGGATCCGCTTATCGGTCGCAAGACTGAAATGGAACGAACCATGCAGGTCCTGTGCC
>JAJRVC010000343.1 GCA_024277475.1 Deltaproteobacteria bacterium | reverse complement strand
GTCAAGGGCAACCGTGTTGACCCGTGCGACCAGGCCTTGGACCTGTGTCGACCAGAATGCGCCGGATCCCCCGGCACCATGAATAAAGACAAGAGTTGATTTTGCCGGATCCAGCGGCCATTCACCGGTAATATATCCGATCCCGTTTGTTTTTCGTTGCTCCATCCTTTCCCCCGTATCACACGATAATTCCATCATTTCTCAGACTTTCGATATCTGCATCCGAGAATCCCATCTGTTTGTTAATATCCGTTCGCATTTACTAACTTTCAGATCTGCTCTATCCAAATGATACCTGAAACACCATTTCCTTTTTTTGGACCAATCTCCGGACGTCCTTTTGGACAGCGAGATCCCGTATCGGATCCACCTTTGAAATAACACAATCATCCTGACTCTTTTTGTATTTCCATTGTCTGATAAATCCCGGTACGAGGACATAGGCACAACCGCCGACTCCGCAACAGGTGGAATCCAAAACGGCATAACCGACAAAATACAAAAGTTCCCGCCCGTTATAAGGTAAGCGGATTTCTTTGCCGAAAACATAATGCCCGCCGATGGCCGTTACTTCCCGGCCAAGTTCGGGATGGACAAAGTCCTGTGTCTCATTACGGATCTGCATCATCATTGCCCTTGATTGAAATTTTGAGTATATGAAAAGGCGAATCCGGTGTCAATTGAAATGCTTTAGACGCTCTATAACCAATATTTGTTTATATTTTCCATCTTTTAGCAATTGAGCCGATTTTAACGAGCTTCCATCGTCAACGTCCTGCAACCTTAACGATCACCCGTAAAATATGTGATTGGCATGTTTGGCAGTATGTGGTACCTACTCTAAAGTTGGCCCGTTCAGGGTCCAAAGTTCAGGGTTAAAAGTTGCATTCTGGTTGGAATGCATTAGGGATGCGTATTTATGAGAAAAAGTCAGCTTCGTCAGGGAAAATCTATAATTTGGAGCCAAATTGGCAATTATCTGGTAAAATGAGCATTATTAACGAGGACTTCGGGTCTTTAAAGCCTTCTTTGTCCTTAACCCCAAACCTGGAACCGTTCAGTTTCCATGCATAGAGGATAAAGTAATACCCCATGACAACACTGTATTTGAAAAATCTGGAAAAATCCTACGCCAAGAGACGGGTGGTCAATTCCGTCAGCCTGAGTGTCAAAAGCGGTGAAGTTGTCGGACTCCTGGGACCCAACGGTGCCGGAAAAACCACCACGTTTTATATGACCATCGGGTTGGTCAGACCGGATAAAGGCAGGGTGCTGCTTGACGAGGAAGATATTACCGATTTACCCATGTACCAGAGAGCCCGTAAAGGCGTCGGCTACCTGCCGCAGGAGACTTCGATATTCCGTAAGCTGACGGTAAAACAGAATTTAATGGCGATCCTTGAAATACTCCCCATTGATTCAGCCGAGCGCGAGCATCGTGCCGACATGCTACTCGAAGAACTGGGGATAAAGCACCTGCAAAAACAGAAGGCCAATGTCCTGTCGGGCGGCGAAAAACGTCGCCTCGAGATATCCCGGGCTCTGGCCACCAATCCTTCTTTCATGCTGCTGGATGAGCCCTTCGCCGGCATCGACCCGCTGGCGGTCAATGACATAAAAAATATTATCGGCCATCTCAAACGACGAGGTATCGGCGTGCTGATCTCCGATCACAATGTCAGGGAAACCCTGGGCGCCTGCGACAATGCCTACATCCTGGTTGATGGCAAGGTTCTTGAGTGCGGCCCCCCCGACCAGATAGCGGCCAGCCAAGCAGTGGTTCAGGCGTACCTGGGTGACGAATTCAAATTGTAAAAAAAAACGCGCCCAACCAGGCATCAGGCGCGTCTTTTTTGAATCGTACCGGTTCCCTAAACGACGGTGACGTTTACCGCTGCAGGTCCTTTCGCCCCCTGCTCGATGTCAAAGGTAACCCGGTCACCTTCCTGCAGAGTTTTGAACCCCGTCCCGTTGATGCCGGAATGATGTACGAATACATCCGGACCATCCTCTTGTTCGATAAAACCATAACCCTTGCGCTCATTGAACCATTTTACAACACCATCGGCCATTGTGGCACCCTCCTTAAAAAAATTGTCATAGTCCCATACTTCAGGATGCCACATGGACAGATGAATCTTTCCTTCAGAATGAAACCGGCCGTTCAATATAAAACGGACCTTTAATGATTGAACTGATAATACCCTTTTTTCAGGCAAAATCAAGTGATTTATTTAAAAAATCACCTCTGCTGGGGGGTGCTGATTTTTTAAATTTTTTTTAATCTCTGTTTTATTTATGGCTCCACCTCAACTTTGAACCGTTGATTCGTGCGCTCAGAGGCTAAAAGAATGGAAGCATTAAAAAGTAGTGCGACCCCCGATTTGATCCTCACAATACCAGCGATTGAATGAACTCCAGTAGCTGGTTGAGGTTCTGGCAGAGACGAACTTCATTGCAGCAGGCTTGATAGGCTCGCATCTCGCTGTCGCCTGTGTACCAGAAATACCGGGTTTCCGGGTTCAACCATATGACCCGACGACATCTTTGCCGCATTTCATCCAGTATTTGTTCTTCAGGATTGCTGTAATTGGATCGGCCGTCGCCGATAATAATCAGGGTGGTCTTCTTATTGAGAATGTCCATGTAATCTTTTTTAAACTGACGAAAGGTCAGTCCGTAATCGGTGGCCGCATTGTATTCGATATTTGCTTCTTTCAGGACCTTGTCAATGGCCAGGTTAATCTCACAATCTTTAAAAATTCCGGTCACTTCATCCAATCCGGCCACGAAGACAAAACTGCGTACCTGGGTAAAGCAGTCCTGCAGCGAATAGAGCATGTTCAGCATAAATCTGGCAGCCGACCAGACCGAGCCGGAAACATCGCACAGGGTGACGATCTTGGCCTTGCGCGGCGGACGGTTGCGAAAAAAAAGCTCCAGCGGAATACCTTGATAACCGGCCGCCCGGCGCAGCGTTTTCTTAACATCCAGTGCGCCCCTGTTTTTCGCCGCATACCGCCTGCTGATGGTGTCTTTGAGCTTGCGAACGAGTTGATCGATGGCCTCACGCATCCCTGCCACTTCTTTCTTGGTCAGGGATGCAAAATGGATTTCACCCAGCCGGTCCAGGTGTTGTTGATAGGAAGGTGTCTTTTTGCTGTCTTCCTCAAAGGGTCGGTTTTGCCGTGTAAGCAGCCTGCGGGCGCTGGCCAGCCGGGCGTCGAAGAGTGCTTTCAAATCACGGCGAATTTCCCAGTGCATCCAATCCCGTTGATCGGTAATAAATTGCATCAGCGTATCTTCGACGACATTGATCTGCAGCATCAACTCGAGGCGCTGGATCATCGGCCCCAGATTGGAACCCATGCCCCCACCTTGGACGTTTCCCGCCATAAAAGCTTGCTGCATCTGCTCCAAAAACGACAGCGGGTCCCCGTTTAGAAAATCGAGCACCGCCTGGTGGATTTTATTGCCGTTTTGTTCGGCGGCAAGTGCCGATAGGGTATTTTGAATCTCTTCGGACAGGGGGTCTGCATGTGAAATGCCGGATTCCTGGCGCAGTTCGTGGAAAAATAGATCATACAGACGGTCGAAGTGAAATTGCTCCCGCCTGCTTTTGGCAAAATTAGCCCGCAATACCGCCGCAAACTGCTTCTCATTCAATAAATCCACCAACTTTAACTGATTGAGGCAGTCGAGCACTTCGGAGGTTGAGATCCTGAGCCCCGCCGTGCGTGAACAGGCGACAAATTTTAGTACCAGATTAACCATGATATCAAGTCATTGATCTGCTCATACTAAAAAAAAGCAATCACACTAATTCTTAAAACCCCAAGCACCAAATTACAAATGAATTACCCCGCAGCAGAGCTGCGAAGTATCAAAATGAATTTTTATCTTCTTAACCCCGATGCAGAGTATCGAGGAATTCTTTTGAATAAGCCCCAAAAAAGTAAAATACTAAACACCATTTGATCCTCCATCGATGATCTTATCCATCTTCTCCACAACCTGCCCCACATCGGCCCTGTACTTGCAAATCACATTGAGCGTGTCGGTGACGATCTCGGGGGACAAATCTTCAACCTGCAGTGCCAGCAAAGATTGCGCCCAGTCCAGGGTTTCGGAAATACAGGGCTTTTTCTTCAGATCCAGGTTACGAATATTGCGAATAGTGTCAACCAGACGTAGGACCAGTTGGTCATTGATTTGAGGGATCTTCAGCTTAACGATTTCCAATTCAAGTTCACGTTCCGGGTAGTCGATGTAAAGGTGGATGCATCTTCGTTTTAGGGCATCACTCATGTCCCGGGAATCATTGGAGGTCAAAAAAACGAACGGAATATTCAATGCTTTGCGAGTCCCCAG
The DNA here is from genome assembly GCA_024277475.1 of Deltaproteobacteria bacterium. The sequence continues at coordinate 3,714 of JAJRVC010000343.1, read as the reverse complement.
TTCCGGGATGGATATTTGAAAATCACTTAACACTTCCAGTAAAAAGGCCTCAAACTCGGGGTCGGATTTATCCACTTCATCAATGAGGAGCACCACGGGACAAACAGCGCTGATGGCTTGCAGGAGAGGGCGGGGCTGGATGAAGCGCTCCGAAAAAAAAGCATCCTCCTGGGATGCAATCCGGTCCACGGCATCCGGCAGGGAATTTGCCCCTTTGATGACATCATTGATCTTTTCCTTCATCATCTGGGTGTAAAGCAGTTGTTTGGCATACTCCCATTCGTAAAGGGCCTTGGTCTCATCCAGTCCTTCGTAGCATTGAAGGCGAATTAATTCGCGTTCCAGGCTGCGGGCGACCGCCTTGGAAAGCTCCGTTTTGCCCACCCCGGCAGGTCCCTCTACCAGAACCGGTTTTTGGGTTGCCTGGGCCAAAAAGACAACGGTTGCAATTGTCTTGGAGCAGATGTAGTCGGCTTTTTCCAAGGCCATCTTAACATGCTCAACACTTTTGAATTTCATCGATGAGGTCTCCCCTATGAGGTTAGCGGATCAGAGGTTGAGCGGCTCTGAACCTTGAACCACTCGGATTAAATATATAGCAAATCGACTGTAATACAATGATAAAAAAATTGAAACGTTGATGTTTCCATTTTGTCCTGATAAAGAAAATCCTGTAGCCGTTCACGCGTTCAGGGTTTTTCTGGAACCTCGGAACCTCTTGAACGGTTACGATTGAGCTTTCTCCGGATAGACGGATACAGGAGACCGCGGTCATGACTAAATTAAAATTTTTTCATCTAAAAAATGAAATGCTGGCGGCCAACTTCCTGGCCAACTTTATTGGGGCTGTTATTGTTCAAGCTTTGATCTACAGGGCTGAAATACCTTTCCTGGACATCCTTTTTGAAAATCGTCTTGCCTATTTATTTGATATGGCCTTTACACCGTTTGCATTCATATTTGTAACGGCAATAACCTTGATTTACGAGCGGTCTATCCGACAATACCTGACTGCCGAGTCAAACCGGATACCTATCTCGCCGGAACTGGAAAGCAGGGCTCGTCGAAGATTACTCAATGAGCCCTTTGTCCTGATCGCCATTGATTTCAGCATGTGGCTTTTGGCAGCCATTCTTTACCCTGCTGTTTTTTTATTGGTGCAAGCCGATCCTGTTAACATCCAGCGATCTTTTTTGCTGAATATCAGTACCGGCATCATTACCGTGACCGTTGCCTTTTTCCTGCTTGAGCACGTATTACAAAAACGACTGGCTCCCCATTTTTTCCCCGATGGCGGATTGCACAAAATCCCCAAAACCCTGCGTATACGGATCAGCACGCGACTGACAGCCCTTTTGTTTGCCTGTAACCTGATCCCCCTGTTTTCCATCCTGCAGATCATAGACAGAATCGCCTGCAATTTTGATGACCCTGCTACAGCCCTGAAACTGGCAAGGTCGGCGATAATCACCAATGGGCTTATATTCATTGGGGTAGGTATCGTTTTAACTATGTTGGTCAGCAGAAACCTGACGACGCCGATTAAAGAAATTATTCAAACATTGAGCAGTGTCAAAAACGGGCGTTTCGACAAAAAGGTACAAGTAACGTCCAATGACGAGATCGGTTACACGGGTGAAGTCATCAACGAAATGACCGAAGGGCTTCAGGAACGCGATCGTATCCGCCGATCCCTGGGCATTGCCAAAGAAGTCCAGCAGCACTTATTGCCGGATACCGCTCCAACAATCCAGGGACTGGATATTGCAGGGAAGAGCATTTACTGTGAAGAAACCGGTGGGGATTATTTTGACTATTTGCCGGTGGATAAAAATGAACGCGGTAAAATTAAAATCGTCGTCGGAGATGTCTCCGACCATGGGATTGCTTCGGCCCTACTGATGACCACCGCCCGGGCCTTTCTGCGGCAGCGCGCCTCAAGGACCGGCAATCTCAACCAGATTCTTGCGGATGTCAATCGGCAGCTATCCCGCGACGTGGAGGATTCCGGCCGATTTATGACTTTGTTTTTTTGCGAAATCGACAGTCCGAATAAAATCATTCGCTGGGCAAATGCGGGACACGATCCGGCCCTTACCTTTGATCCGGATTCCGGCAATTTCAAAGAACTTGCTGGCCATTCCCTGCCTTTGGGGGTATCTGAAAAAGCGGCCTACCAGGAATTTAAGCACAAAATAATACCGGGACAAATCCTTTTAATCGGCACCGATGGAATCTGGGAATCTCGAAATGCACGGGGACAAATGTTCGGCAAGGAAAGGTTTCACCATGTTATCAGAGCCTATGCCCGGGAAACGGCCACGGAAATCCTGCAGGCAGTCTTCGATGAATTGAATCGATTCAGTCCTCCACTGGGAAAGGAAGACGATGTAACGCTGGTGGTTATTAAAGTGGAAGCCTGATCGAGCGTCGCCGCTCTATGTCCGTAGCCTGTTGTTTGTTGTTAAAATAATATTGATTCTCAAGCAAATTTGAATTAGATGTATTTTTTTTCTTTACCATGATAGAAATGGTATTTTGGGAATATCTACGAGGCAACATTTTTTTTGGCAATTATAGGGACAAACTCCGGAGGCAAACATGGACAAACCGATTGACAACTACTGGAAGCTAAGGCTGGCCGACCTGGAAACAGCGCTGGAATCCAACAATTTCGATGTTTACCTTGCAGAAAACAAACAGGCGGCCTGTAAAACCGTCCTGGAAGATATCATGCCCAAGTTAAATGCAAAAACCATATCCTGGGCTGGATCGATGACGTTTATCGACAGTGGGCTTTATCATCAGCTGAAGGCAAATCCGGATCTGGAAGTGCTGGACACCTTTGACAAGAAAATTCCAGCGGATGAAATGGTGGAGCGTCGGAGACAAAAAGACACCCTGTGTTAAAACATCCTACTGTCAGGAGTGCAAAAGCCCGGATCGGATCTGCAACACATGGACCATCACCGAAAAATCTTTTCCGAAAGAAAGAGTTAAAGTGGTATTGATTAACGAGGATCTCGGTTTATAGGAACCAAATAGACTATAATGATAAAATCAAATATCGCTGAGTGGTTGATTAGGCAATTGAGTCGATTGTTTTAAACCAAATCAACCCATAAACCAGTCAACTAATCAACAACGTTTATATTTTTTGAGGTAAGGAGGAAAAAAATGAAAATTTTAGTGGGTTATGACGGATCAAATGTGGCCAAAGAAGCCATAGCAATCGCCGAAAAACATGCAAACGCTTTTAAGGCTGAGATTATTCTGATGCACTCCATGGTCGGGGGACCCGAAGTGCCGCGCAAGGATTTCGAGGACGCGGAAAACAATCTGGCTTATGAAAAGAATATTTTGCTGGATAAAAAAATCCCCTGCAAACCGATCTTGTCGGTTCGAGGATTACAGGCCGGCGAGGACCTGGTGCAGCTGGCAGATGAACACAAAGCCGATGAAATCATCATCGGTGTTCGCAGAAGGTCAAAGGTCGGCAAACTCATATTCGGCTCCACTGCCCAATACGTGGTCTTAAATGCGTCTTGTCCGGTCGTTACGGTTACATAGTGGCCGTCCACGAAGCCTTTTTTATCCATGGGCACTGGCGTAAGTTTCCAATTCAGAAATGAGCAATTTTTTCTCTGAGCAAGGCCGCACAAGGGTTTACGTTGAGACGTACTTTTCGTACTTCGCAGACGTAAACCCGCGGAG
>JAJRVC010000342.1 GCA_024277475.1 Deltaproteobacteria bacterium | reverse complement strand
GCGGGTTTACGTCTGCGAAGTACGAAAAGTACGTCTCAACGTAAACCCTTGTGCGGCCTTGCTCAGAGAAAAAATTGCTCATTTCTGAATTGGAAACTTACGCCAGTGCCCATGGATAAAAATGGCTTCGTGGATGGGCACAAGCTAAGGGAAAAAAAATTGTGGATTATCGGTATTTCATGAAAAAGGCGTTGGACCAGGCCGAAATTGCGCTGGCAGAGGGTGAATTTCCGGTGGGGTGCGTAATGGTCTATCAGGGTAAAATTCTGGTAACCGGTTCTCGCAAAGGCACCATCAGAGCGGCTAAGAACGAAATAGACCACGCTGAAATGGTGGCATTGCGATGTCTTATTGAATTCGGAAACGAAATAGACCCCGGCAAAATATCCGTTTTTTGCACCATGGAGCCCTGCTTGATGTGCTATGGCGCCCTCATTCTGGCCGGCGTCGACGAAATCGTATTTGCCTATGAAGATGCCATGGGCGGCGGCACCGGGTGTGAATTGTCCCGGCTCAAGCCGCTGTATAGGAACAGTCCGGTTACGGTGGTGCCGGGCGTAATGCGAGCAGAAAGCCTCAGCCTATTTAAAATCTATTTTTCCAATCCGGCCAACAGTTACTGGAAACAAAGCTTGCTGGCTGAATACACCCTGGAGCAATAAAGGATTGGATCGATTTTGCCATGTTGTTTACCCTTTGGGCTTCGCTTTCAGCTACGCCCCAACGAGTCGGGAAAGCCGGAGAACTTCAGATCCTGCGTTGTCAAAGATTCGAGGTAAAAGACTACAACTTCACCCTTGACGCCTCCCGCGTTGCGGGACCACACGTCTGATTTTATACATTTAAGTGTGCGGATTGGCTTTAAAGCCCTCCAGCTTTTGCAGCGTTAGTTTGCAATGCTCATTTTCACAAATAATTGCCGATTTGGCTCCAATTTATTGACATGAAATGCATAAATTTCATTTTTAAAGTCCAATTAAGATAATTTTACTTGCATTTTTTTCTTGCATTTCTTAATTTTGTTATATATTCAAGCCGGATGGAAGTGTCTCAATATTGACATTGAACCCGCGAGAGGTTCCTTCCGGTGTTTGCGAGCAATTTTAAAGTACCGGCAAACTTCTATATCATCTGTGCTTACGCACAAATGCAAACTACAATTGTGAAAACGAGGAGGTAAAACATAGCTGCACCAAGACGACCCCATCGACCGATGCGATCAGATAGAACGAACATTAACAGAGACATCCGGGCCAGAGAAGTGAGAGTTATAGATCCGGATGGCGAACAAGTCGGCATTATTCCTACAAGACAGGCTCTGGAAACGGCGGCTGAGTTCGGTCTCGACCTGGTAGAGGTTTCACCCAATGCAAGCCCTCCTGTTTGCAAGATTATGGATTATGGTCGCTACCGCTATGAACAGACCAAAAAGAAACAGGAAGCAAAAAAGAAACAAAGCTCATTTCAGGTAAAAGAAATCAAGGTACGCCCGAAAACCGGCGAACATGATCTGCAAACTAAAATCGGCCATATAAAAAAGTTCATCGAAAGAAAAGACAAAGTTAAAGTAACCGTCATATTTCGGGGGCGCGAAATCACTCTGTCCCGGTTCGGTATGGCATTACTCGAAAAAATAGCCAAGGAAACCGAGGAAATCGCTGCGGTCGAGCAACACCCAAAATTTGAAGGCCGAACCCTGGTCATGATTCTGGCACCAAGATGAGAATTTAGAAGCTCCGCCCCAATTGGCCTACGCTCTGGAAGAAATGATGGAACAATGGCCTATTCTCAACGATTTGCCGGTATCGGCTTAAGGTTCGCGGAGAAATAATTTCGCATTTTGGAAGCTATTTTTATATGATCTCTAAGTAACTACTGAATTAGGGGTTTCACCCCGGCGGCGGGATAACAATTCTGAGATTTTGTATTGATTCTATAGGGTGGCGTGGGCCGGGTTTCAATAGCTCACGCCATCTACTTTTAATTAAAGGAGAACAGTTCATGCCCAAAATAAAGACCAATCGTGCGGCTGCCAAGCGTTTTAAGAAAACCGGCACCGGAAAAATTGTTTATAGAAAATCATGTGCCAGCCACATCCTGACGAAAAAAACCACTAAACGGAAACGAACGCTGAGGCGGGCACACCTCATTGCCAAATCCGACCGCAGAGAAATAAAATTGCTGTTACCCAACGGATAATTTGACTGATGACGGATTGTAGAATTCGGAAGTGGAAATGCGGAATTAAGTAATTGCGGGTTTCAGAATTCGGATTGCGGAATGGATCAGCAGGGGGTATTCAGAATAAATCCCTTTCCCCAGTCAACGAATCAGCCGATCAGCAATTTTAACTAATGATCCAATGATCTCAACAAAAAACTAAACAATAAAAATAACGAGGTAAACAAAATGAGAGTGAAACGCGGATTCAAAGCCAGAAGACGTCGCGAGAAGGTTTTGAAACTGGCCAAAGGTTTTCGCGGCGGCCGTAGCAAATTATTTCGCACCGCGGCAGATGCCGTTGACAAAGCCCTGATGTATTCCTATCGTGATCGCCGAGCGCGCAAGCGGGATTTCAGACAACTCTGGATTACCAGAATCAATGCCGCTGCCCGGCTGAACAATTTATCCTACAGCAAATTCATTCACGGACTAAAGCTTGCCCGGATTGAGCTTGATCGCAAAGTTCTCGCCGAACTGGCAATTTCCGATCCTACCGGATTTAAACAAATCACAGGCTTGGCGGCACAGCAGCTGTAAAGAATGACGAAGGACGAATAATGGCGGTCGCTTCGCTCCGCTATTTTTAATGATTAAATTCCTTAATTCGTCATCCCAATTGGTGTACAGAAGTGGAAAACAACTTAGATCAGATATACCGGCAGGGACTCAAAGAACTGGATGCGGTTGAAAACAACGATGACCTTCAGAATGTCTCCGTGCGTTATCTAGGCCGTAAGGGTATTTTGACCCGGTTTTTACGGAATATTTCCGGGTTGCCGGTGGAACAAAGGCCGGCTGCCGGGAAAAAGTCAAACGAGATCAAGTCCTTGCTGGAAAAGGCGTTAAGGGAGGCAACTGAAAAACTTGAACTGCAGGGTGAGACCGAAGATGCCGGAATCGATGTCTCATTGCCTGGCAGAGCGGTTGCTTACGGAGCTTTGCATCCGATTACCCGGATCAATCAGCAGATTTGCGATATTTTTTCCAAAATCGGCTTTGACATCGCCGAAGGTCCTGAAATAGAATCGGACTATTACAATTTTGAGGCGTTGAACTTCCCCAAGCATCATCCGGCAAGGGATATGCAGGATACTTTCTTTGTTAGCGAAGATGTTGTTTTAAGAACCCATACCTCCCCCCTTCAAATCAGAACCATGGAAAAGCAATCGCCGCCGGTAAGGATCATCATGCCCGGCAAGGTGTACCGGTGCGATTCCGATCTGACCCATACCCCCATGTTCCACCAGGTGGAGGGTCTGCTGGTGGATGAAGATATTTCTTTCGGTGATCTTAAAGGAATCCTTACCACCTTCGTTCACCAGATGTTTGATGAGCAAACCAAGCTCAGATTTCGCCCCAGTTTCTTCCCATTTACGGAACCTAGCGCTGAGGTGGATATCCTGTGTGTCATGTGCAGGGGGCAGGGATGCCGGGTTTGCTCCCATACCGGTTGGATTGAAATTCTGGGTTCCGGGATGATTCACCCTGCACTTTACGAAAACGTGGGGTATGACGCCGACTGCTATACCGGATTTGCCTTTGGCATGGGGGTGGAGAGAATCGCCATGCTGAAATACAGCATCGACGACATCCGTAAATTTTTTGAAAATGATATGAGGTTTCTGGCACAGTTCTAACGATAGTTGAAATGATGTAAAAGTTCAGCCACTAAGACGCCAAACCATAAAGAAAAGATACTAATTCCCAATAAGTTGTAGAAATTCCAAGATGTTTCAAGGTAAGTCAAGATGAAAGTTAGCCTAAGCTGGCTTAATGATTATATAGCCATCAATATGGATGCGGAACAGCTTGCAGAGGCTCTGACCATGGCCGGACTGGAAGTGGAATCGATTTCAGATCGCTACGGGTATCTGGACAGTGTCGTGGTCGGACGTATTGATCAGGTAAAACCCCACCCCAATGCCGACAAACTGACGATCTGTCAGGTTAATACAAAAGATCGTAATTGGTCGATTGTCTGCGGGGCACCCAATGTTCAGGAAGGCATGCTGGCCCCTCTGGCAAAACCCGGAACCATTTTCCCGGAGGGATTTCAACTGGAAAAAAGTGTCATCCGGGGAGAAAGCTCCGAAGGCATGTTGTGCAGTGAGGCGGAACTGGGTCTGGGAATTGACAAAAGCGGCATCATGTCCCTTGATTCCTCATTAAGTGAAGGGGACGGGCTTGCCGTCGCTCTTGGCCTTTCAGATGCGGTTTTTGAATTGGATCTGACTCCCAATCGGCCGGATTGTCTCAGCATAATCGGCATTGCCCGTGAAATAGCAGCCATCCAGAACACCACGCTTAACTATCCCGACTATAGTCTTGACGACCGGCAAGATACCATTTCCACGCTCACATCGGTGACCATCGAATCCCCCGATCACTGTCCGCGTTATACCGCCAGATTGGTGGACAATGTAAAAGTAGCATCGTCTCCGTTCTGGCTGCAGGACCGACTGTTGTCGGTCGGATTGCGCCCGATAAACCACATTGTGGACATCACCAATTTTGTCTTGATGGAAACCGGCCAACCGCTGCACGCTTTTGATTTTGATCAGCTGGCCCAAAATCGTATTGTTGTTCGAACCGCCCGCAATAACGAAACGTTTATCACCCTGGATAAAAAAGAACGGGCCCTGGACCCCCAAATGCTGATGATCTGTGACGGTGAGAAGCCGGTTGCCGTGGGAGGTGTCATGGGTGGTCTCAACACGGAAATTGAAGATACCACCACCCGGGTGCTTATCGAAAGCGCTTATTTTAGTCCGGTAAGCATTCGAAAAACTTCTAAAACTCTCGGTTTGGGTACGGATGCCTCCCATCGTTTCGAACGCGGCGTGGACCCGGAGGGCACCATTCGAGCCGTCAATCGGGCCGCCAAACTTATGGTGGAACTCGGACAGGGCACCCTCATCGAAGGATTAATCGACCAATACCCGAACCCCCAATCCGTGAAGAGCGTATCTTTGAGCACCCGACGGACGTATCGACTTCTGGGTATCAATCTGGAAGCCGGGCGGATAAAAGAGCTTCTTGAATCCATCGAATTTAAGGTGGACAAACTATCATCCCAAAATGGTGACGACCGATTGGACGTCACTGCCCCGACGTTCAGGGTGGATATCTCGAGGCCGGAAGACCTGATGGAGGAAGTGGCCCGACTCTCGGGCTATAATAATATACCGACAAGTTTTCCTGAAATGCCTGCAGAAGCTCGAACTCCGAACCGCAGGTTGGAATTTAGAAATAGGCTTAAGCGTTTGATGAGCGGTTTCGGTTTTACGGAAACCATCACTTACAGTTTTGATTCAGAATTGTCTTGTGACCGCCTCAGACTGAAAAAGAAAGACCCCCGTCGGGAACTCATTCATATCTTAAACCCCTTGACGGAAGACCAGGCAGTCATGCGCACATCCCTTATACCGGGTATGCTTGAGTCCATGGGCTACAATATCGC
>JAJRVC010000341.1 GCA_024277475.1 Deltaproteobacteria bacterium | reverse complement strand
AGCTGGGACGAAAATATGGTCGTCTGATTTTCATGGATTCCGGCGGTGTGCCCGAGGATGTCAGCAAGGAAGACTTTGAACGAATCTCAGAAGTGAGCCGACGGGTAAGAGGGGTTCAGGACGTGCCTGGGTGTGTATGATAATGCCAAAAGTTTTATGCGATTTTTCTCATTGGTTGAATTTTGGAGTGCATCCACTGTATGGATGCCTGGCGGCGAAGCCGTCAAACCCTGTGCGCCAGCACTTGCGAGCTTTGCTCGCAGGCATTGACACAGTCAATGCACTCCAAAATTGAGCGCTTCTACCCCCGGTAGAGGCAAAAAGTGCAATTCCTGGGACACGCGTCGAAGAGACAATCCCACGTGGGAGCGAGACAAAAAATGAATCACCAACCATGTCTATGGCTGGCGAAAGATTCAAAATAGGTATTGACAGAATGAATTTGATATGGGCAGGGGGGTGCAGTTCACTATAGTACCTATTTTGGCCAGCCGAGGCACCGTGAGCTTCTGCCTCAACATAGCTTTTCAGCACATGTTGACATTTTGCCAAATTTTGGCTATACTATTTTTAAAATCAAAGAAAATTATTTTGGGGACGCAAAATGTATAAGAGAAGAATTTTGCTCATCACTGTCGGTATCGTTTTTTTGATCTTATTTGCCATTTTGATATGGCGGCCCACGCAGTTCTTTGAATTATTGAAAGTGAACAAAGATGATTTGCAAGGGCCAGCCAATTTGATGACGATTTTATCGGGCATTTTCTCGATCATATCCTTTTTCTATGGTCTCAAAAGCCCACGGAAGACGTCAGATAATGAATCCCCACAGCCGGCCGTGGATGTTAACGTGACCATAGAAAATCCGCCGCAGAAATTGCCCAAGACAGAGCCAGGTATTCTTCGGAACTCTTACCTGGAGAGCCTATTCAACACTTGCCGTACCGTTTCTTTAGCCGGTATTGACCCAAAGGCCGCCAGTAGCGAATCCGAGGCCCTTCTCGATCTCGATGCCGTTTACACGGCCATGTTAACGGAACAGGCCGAGAATGTGGATGAGCATCGCCGCGATGCCAAATTAGAAAAAACGCGGCGTCTTTCCGCCATTGAGCAGCTCAACAAACACAAGCACCTGGTTCTCCTGGGCGACCCGGGCAGTGGAAAGAGTACTTTTGTCAATTTTGTTACGCTATGTCTGGCTGGCGAGGCACTCGATAAGCCGAAAGTAAACCTCTCCCTATTGACGGCTCCTCTCCCCAAAGATGAGGAGGATGAAGAGAATGAACATCCCCAACCGTGGGTGCACGGCTCATTGATGCCGGTACGGGTCATTCTACGAGATTTTGCCGCTCGTGGTCTATCCGACACGGGTGACCCTCCGGGGGCTGAGTGTCTATGGAAATTTATCGAAAACGAGTTGAAAGCGTCCGGCATCGGAGATTTTGCACCTCATCTGAGAAAAGAATTGTTAGAGAGAGGCGGATTGGTGCTCTTGGATGGCCTTGATGAGGTGCCCGAAGCTGAAAAACAACGTGAGCAATTAAAACAAGTCGTAAAGAGCTTTGTGGGCACTTATGCCAAATGCCGCGTATTGGTGACGAGCCGTGTTTATGCCTATGAAAGAAAGGAATGGCATCTGCCCGGATTTGCCGTTACCAGGCTGGCGCCTTTTACAAAGGGGCAAATCAAGCGATTCATCCATGGTTGGTACGACCACATTGCCGGAAGGCGTGGGATGAACTTGGAAGATGCCAAGGGACGGGCGACCCTGTTGGAACGAGCCGTATTCACCAGCGACAGGCTGCTGTCTTTGGCCGAACGGCCGCTTTTGCTTACATTGATGGCCAGCCTCCATGCCTGGCGGGGTGGAAGCCTGCCGGAGAGGCGGGTTGAACTCTATGCCGATGCAACGAATCTGTTACTCGATTGGTGGGAAAAGCCAAAGGTTGTGCGCAATGCCAAAGGGGAAGTGATCGTTCAGCAGCCCAGTCTGGCGGAGTGGCTGCGAGTTGACAAAGAGGATGTGCGTCATCTTTTGAATAGATTGGCCTTTAAAGCGCATGAGAGGCAGGCCCGATTGACGGGTACGGCTGACGTTCCGGAGGGTGATCTGGTCAGCGGCCTCATGCACCTGCGACGGAATCCGGAAGCCAACCCAAAGTTGCTGGTACGCTATTTGAGCGACCGGGCGGGATTGCTGCTACCTCGTGGCAGTGGGGCCTATACCTTCCCTCATCGGTCGTTCCAGGAATATTTGGCCGCCTGCCACCTCACGGATGATAACTTTCCTGACAAGCTGGCGGAGCTTGGCCGTACCGACCCGGACCGCTGGAGGGAAGTTGTGTTGCTTGGAGCGGGGAAAAGTGCTGGCGGTACCGATTTCGCCGTATGGGCGCTTGCGGAAAGCTTGTGTGGTGAAAACGTAACCGAAACCCAAAAGGGCGAGGCGGAATGCTGGGGCGCCCTGCTTGCCGGACAAGTCTTGGCGGAATCGGCTAATCTAACCAGATTGAACAGGAACAACGAGAGAATGCTCGATCGGGTAAGGGATTGGTTGGTTTTCTTGATGGGGTATAGTGATTTTCCTGTGACGGAACGCGTCACCGCCGGCAACACCCTGGCCCGCCTGGGCGACCCGCGTTTCCGGGAAGATATGTGGTTCCTGCCCGACGATGACCTGCTCGGTTTTGTCGAAATCCCGGGCGGGCTGTTCAAGATGGGAAGCGACAAAGAGCGAGACCTCGAAGCTATGGATCGTGAATTACCTCAACATGAACTCAGGTTGGATACATATTATATCTCCCGTTACCCGGTGACGGTGGCGCAATTCCGCGCTTTTGTGGAAGACACGGATTACAAACCACTGGATCACGAAAGTTTGCGTGGCATTTTCAATCACCCGGTGGCTTGGGTTGCCTTGCATGAAGCGCTAAAATATTGCGACTGGCTGACGGAGAAATTATCGCAGCGGGACGATCTGCCGCCGGTGTTGGCGCGGTTGCTGCAGAAAGAAGGTTGGCATCTGACTCTGCCGAGCGAGGCCGAGTGGGAAAAGGCCGCTCGCGGTGCGGATGGCCGGATTTATCCCTGGGGCGATGACCCGGATCCCAACCGAGCTAATTATGACGATACCGGCATCGGCGACACCAGTCCGGTGGGCTGTTTCCCGGCCGGGGAGAGTCCGTACGGCTGCCAGGACATGGCCGGTAATGTTTGGGAGTGGACCCGCAGCCTGTGGGGCGAGAGTTGGGAAAAACCAAAATATGGTTACCCTTATAACCCTGAGAATGGACGGGAAAATTTGCGGGCGCCGGACAAAGTCCTGCGCGTGTTGCGCGGCGGTTCGTTCAACAATAGTCACAGGAACGTTCGTTGCGCGGTTCGTCACTGGAACTCCCCGGGTAGCGGGAACAGGAACCTCGGGTTTCGCGTGGTGTTGCGCCCCCGCCTCTGAACTCTGAAGCTCTGGTCTCTGGTTCTCTGGACCGGCGAAAAATTTATCAAAATGGAGAAAAGAATGGCCCCTAAAGACATGCCAATATTTACGCGCACATTTGATTTCTTGAGCTGGTTGTTACCTGTGAGTAACAACTTTCCGCGTGCCCATCGGCTCACGTTCACCAAACGTTTATTGGATGCGGCTTTTGAGCTACGAGAGCAGCTTGAGGCGGCGAATATCCGTCGTGGCCAGGCGAGAAAGGAACGACTGAGGGTTGCGGATGAATCGCTGGCAAAAGTGCGGCTCTATTTGAGATTGGCGCAGCGCTGGCAATGGCTTTAAGATGGACAGTACAAGCATGTATCCGCCATGGTTGTGGAAATTGGCAGACTTTTGGGGGGATGGATGAAAACCGTTGAGTGATTGAAAAGGGCTGGTTCGAGCATACCGCGTGTTGCGCGGCGGTTCGTTCAACAATAATCACAGGAACGTTCGTTGCGCAGTTCGTAACAGGAACAACCCGAATAACAGGAACAGGAACAACGGCTTTCGCGTGGTGTTGCGCATATTTTTCTGTTTGCCGGAAATGCCTGGCGTTTTGCTGGTAAAATTCCAGGCCGAGGTGAAAAATGGCAGAGCCAAGTCCTGGCCGCGTGCTGCGCGAGCAGTGCCGGGCGAATAACAACCGTCCCGCTCCCTGTTCCGAAATATGGGATTGGAGCGGGGCATCTTTTTAGGATTTTCAATGTACGATGAATTGACGAGTTGGGACAATCTCTTGCTGGCTTTTCGAAAAGCGGCCAGGGGCAAGCGTGGGAAGCCTAACGTGGCGGCTTTTGAATATTGGTTGGAAGAAAATCTGATCGAGTTGCAGGAAGAACTACGAAGTAAGACATACAGCCCTGGGTCCTATGACAGCTTTTACACCCATGACCCCAAAAAGCGTTTGATCAGCGCAGCACCTTTTCGCGACCGTGTCGTGCATCATGCCCTCTGCAATCTCATCGAACCGGTTTTTGAACGTCGTTTCATTTTTGATTCCTATGCCAATCGCATCGGCAAAGGCACGCATCGTGCATTGGATCGCTGCCAGCAATTTGCCCGAAAGTTCAAGTATGTTTTGCAATGTGACATCCGCCAATTTTTCCCCAGCATCGATCACGCTATTTTACGCAAGATTATTGCACGGCAAATAGCTGATCCAGATGTGTTGTGGTTAATTGATCAAATTATGGCGAGTGGTAAAGAGGTATTGCGTGAAGCATACGATATGGTCTATTTCCCTGGTGATGATTTGTTCGCTGTCAATCGTCCTCGTGGTCTGCCTATTGGGAACTTGACAAGTCAATTTTGGGCCAATGTCTACCTGGATCCGTTCGATCATTTTGTGAAGCGACAATTGCGCTGCAAGGGATATTTGAGATATGTTGATGATTTCCTATTGTTTGCAGATGAAAAAGTGCAATTGTGGAACTGGGCTTATCATGTAATTCAATGGTTATCAAGATATCGAGTAACGTTGCATGTAGGTGCTCATCCACGTCCCGTTAACGAAGGTATGCCTTTCCTTGGGTTTGTCGTTTATCCGCAACGTAGACGCTTAAAAAGACGAAAGGGCGTTCATTTTCAGCGCAAATTGAGAAAACTGATCTCTGCTCAAAGGGAAGGAAAAATCTCTCCTCAAAAAGTCACAGAAAGTGTTCAAGGATGGGTGAACCACGTTCGTTTTGGCAACACTATTGGATTACGAAAATCAATACTATTCAATTAAACATTAGCGATCCATTTGTTTATCAATAAGAGGCTAAAAATCGTTTCGGGTAATAAGAACAGCGGCATCGTGGTTTATGATGGGAAACAATATCGCTTGTACACCATGGTACATCCGGCCGTTGATGTTTATTTTCCGAAAAAGTCAGAATGATTAATGGCAGAATAATTTTATCCAGGCTTAAGGGATGCGATAATTATGCATGTCAAATCGGATAAATCGAATAGATTTCATGTCCTACTTTTTTCCCTGCTCTCTTTACTCCTGACGCTAATCTCTTCCTGTGGGATCATAGAGCCGGCGGAGGATGATGAGGGTTACCAGGAAGAGATTACAGTCCATGAAATCTGGCTCATTGATATCGGAAACGATAAAGAGACCCTTTTGGCACACGGACAGTTTCCGAAGTTTACCCCTGATGGCGATCATGTGCTTTTTATGAAAAATTATAACACAATTTGTTCCTTTGACCTGACGCGTGAGGAGGCCAAACAGATACTCCCCACATTGAAATATCTGGAGGATTTTTCAATATCTTTCCCGAGTCGGAGAATCGTTTTTT
>JAJRVC010000340.1 GCA_024277475.1 Deltaproteobacteria bacterium | reverse complement strand
GGGGATTTTGCGTTGCGCTAGATTCTCGCGAAGAAATCGAAGATCTTTTTGATATCAGAGCTGCACTGGAGGGATATGCTATCCGCTTAATCTGTGACTGTATTTCTGAACAAACAATTAAAGAGCTCAAAGGATTTATCCAAAGGGCTCAAGATGCAGTCAACAGAAAGGCGCTCGACCAGATTTTTGATTACAACACCCAGTTTCATGATACCCTGCATCGGGTGATTGCCCGCAAAACGCGATTTCACAGCTTGATTGCGGATACCCGAAAATATGTTTTGAGATATCGCAAAGACAGCCTTTATTATCTCGATCGGGCCAAAAGAACTATAGACGGCCACCGTAAAATCCTGTTGGCCATAAGCTTGAAAGACGCGGACCTTTGTGAACGTGTGATTCGGGAACACATCCGGCAAGCCAAGGAGGATGCACTGCATAAAATTTCGGAAGATATTAAGGTCGCGTGAGATTTCCCAAATGTTACATAAACAAACATGGCAAAGAATGGTCCGTTATTATAAACAATGTCATAATGAGAGCACCGTTTTCCTGATTTTCCCTTCGGTGAATTCAAATGATAGGAGGTTCTGATGAAAGCAGATAAAGACAAGTGTATAGGGTGCAAGAGATGCTTTCCCTATTGCCCGATGGGCAAAATTCAGACGTTTCATAAACATGAGGTCATTCCAGGCAGAGTCTATATTGAAATCGACCAGGACAAGTGCACCGACTGCGGTATGTGTGTAAGGGCCAATATCTGTCCCGTCAAAGCGCTGCAACAGCCCGTTGAAGACTGGCCGCGGGAAATCCGAGGTATCTTGAGCAATCCCCTGATTGAATTTAAGGGTTCTCAGGTACCGGGCCGCGGCACCGAGGAAATGAAGACCAATGACGTTAAAGGCTCTTTCCTCCCGGGGGAGGTCGGCGTCGGTGTCGAACTGGGCAGGCCGGGCATTGGGGCCTATTTCAGGGATGTCGAGATTGTCTCCATGGCCTTAATGGGTGCGGACATCGGCTACGAACTGGCAAGTGAGAATCCGGTTACCCATTTCATGTCGGACAAAAATACAGGGAAACTCAGAGATGATGTTCTTGGCGAGAAAGCGACTTCGGCTATTATTGAAGGCAAGTGCAAGCTGGAAAGACTCCCCGAGGCCTTAAAAGCGTTGGAAGGGGCTGCCAAGAAGGTCGATACCGTTTTCACAGTGGAAGTGATCACAAAAGTTACCCCGGAGGGAGAGGTCCCCATCAAAGCGGTCTTGGAAGAAGCAGGTTACTGGTATTCAATCAACAGCAAAAACAATATGGGGTTGGGAGAACCGGCCTTCAAATTTTACAATAATTAGAGGAGGCTGGCCATGACACACAGTTTGCACCGGAGAGGGAGTTATGAAGAGCTGAAAAATGACTTTGTGGTACTGGGTTGCCCGGCGACGGGTGTCAACAAAGTAGGGTCGGCCCCCAAGACACAGGAATTTCTAAGCATATGTTATAAACATGGCCCCATAAATCTGGGCGATATGAAAACCGGCAATATTTACAACACCACCATGGATGATATCCTGGCCAGCGTTACCGACGGGACCATCGTTCAGTGCACCTTTGATAACCGGGATAAGATTGTTACCCTGCTCAGAGAACTGAAAGACAGGAGACCCGGAATTTCAGTGATCATATCCGGTGTTACCGATGTCGTACAGCAGTGTATGCATGAGGCCGGACTGGGTCCGATTCATTCGCTTGAATATTCACTGGGAACATGGGGAGCCATTGAGAGATTACCGGATTATCCCATACTGAAGCTTCTGACCATGTGCGGCCATGCCATGATAGCCTCGGATTTGGTGGGCAAAATGATTAGAGACATCAAGCGCGGGCGCAGAACCATTAAAGACTGCTGCCTGGAGATGGCACAGTGCTGCACGTGCGGGAACTTCAATGTGACACGTGGGGAAAATATTTTCAGAGAGGTGCTTTCTTCTTATATGGTCAAAAGTTTATATTGACCCGGGGGGAAACCACCTAACCGGACACACTGGAATCGACTATTGAATATCCAATTATTTAAAGTTAGCGAATATACCCCACTATAATTTTTTACCACAAAATGTAAAAAAACTTCATACGTTGCCGTTAACGCAGGAAGGAGAGAAAGATGCGATATGCAGTGGTAGGAGGGAGCGCCGCAGCAGTAAGTGCGGTAGAGGCGATTCGGTCCGTAGACAGGTTATCGCCGATCGATTTGTTCAGCGATGAAGAGACGCCTCTTTTTTCAAGAGTTCTTCTCCCATACTATGTTGCCGAGGAACTTTCAAAACCGCTTTTAAATTTCAGATCGGCGGATTTTTTTAAGGAAAACAACATTACCCCGCATATGGGAACCAGGGTTCAGGAGATTTTCTCTGATTCTAAAACCCTCGTGACAGAGGATGGGGACACTTATGAATTTGACAAATTGCTTTTGGCCACCGGCGGCAATGCGATCATCCCCAAAATTGCCGGCGTTGACAAGGAGGGTATCTCTGCGCTGAAAACCATGCAGGACGCGGAAAAGATTTATCACTTCAAAGGCGAAAGGGCGGTCGTCATCGGCGCGGGCAGCATCGGTGTCGAATCCTGTATCAGTTTGATGAGAAGGGGCGTCAGAGTCACCTTGCTGGAACAATTGGGCCATGTTCTGCCGACGGTTTTTGATGATGAGGCCGCCACCATTATTAGAGGCGTCATCGAACAGATGGGAATCGAGATAATCACCGGAGAGCGCGCTGTTGAATTTACCGGAAACGGGCACGTCCAAAGCGTTATCACGAGTATGGGAGAAATCGAATGTGACAATGTTATTTTATCCGTGGGCATTCGGCCTGCTGTAGAACTTGCCGAAAAAGCCGGCATAGAGATTGGCATGATGGGAGGTATCAGGGCCGACGGCAACATGATGACCAGTCTCGCGGATATTTATGCAGCCGGAGATGTCTGCGAAACCTTTGATATTGCCCGCAACACGCCGTTTATCAACGCCATCTGGCCCATGGCTGTTGAGCAAGGACGTATTGCCGGACTCAATATGACCGGGCAGGACACGCAGTACGCCGGATCCGTCAGGATGAATTCCATTGGAAACTTTATTGGTATTCCCGCCATGTCCATGGGTGTCACCCGCACGGAAGAGTGCTCATATGCCGAAGAAGACTGCCATTTCCAGGAAATCAAGAGACGCACCAGAAACACTTATAAGAAGCTCATCCTGAAAAACGGATGTATTGTCGGCGCTATTTTTATCGGCGTAGGACAAACCCAGAAATCCGGGCTCATATCGGTGCTTTTGAGACGGCAAATCGACGTTTCCGATTATGTCTCGGTTCTGATGAGCAACAACCTGAATTTTATTGATATTTTGCCGTTATTGAGACGAAACGGTGATAAATTCACCGAACCAGAATACAAAGAGCTGATGGATACGGGTCTCTAAGGTTTGAACCTCAGAGCCTTTTTTGATGAGGAGGAAAAATTGCAAGTTATAAAGGTAGATCCAAAAAAATGCACGGGATGCCATCAATGTGAACTGTGGTGCGGAACGGAAATAGCATCCGTTGCAAAGGAGCTGTCCCAGGCCATTAATGAAGAGCCGCAGCCGGTGGCCCGGGTGTATGTGGAAGGCAAAAAGCTCGCCCTGCAGTGCCGACATTGCGTGGAGGCACCTTGTCTGGATGCGTGCCCCAATGGTACCATGCGCCGCGAGCCTGAAACGGGGCTGGTATATGTTCATGAACCGACATGCATTGCCTGTTGGATGTGTGTGATGGTATGTCCCTTTGGTATCATCAACCCCTCACCTACGTACAAAGTCGCAATTAAATGCGACCGTTGTCGCAATATGGGATACCCTATTTGTGCGGAAGTATGCCCCACCGATGCTATTACGGTTGAAGAACGCAAAGATTATCGCAAGGTGTTTTAAGTCGGTGCCGGCATCGAATATCAGCAATAGAAAAAGGTTAAAAAACTATAAAGGTATTGGCCCTTGAGTTAAGGAAAGGAGAAAAATATGGAGTTTATCCAGAGAAAAACCGCTGATCGCGCGGTGAGCCATTTTTTGCTGAAAGCAGCAGACCAGGAGATAACACTGACCTGGGACCGTTTTGAGAGCCAGCTTCCCGAATGCGGTTTCTGTGAATCCGGCTTGAGCTGTCGTGACTGCCTCCAAGGCCCCTGTATCAGCCATCCATTTCGGAGTCAAAGCAAACTGGGCGTATGCGGCAAGGACAAAGACACCCTTGCAGTTCAAACTTTGATGAGATTGGTTCTGAAGGGAACGATGTCCTGTTTGGACCAGTTAAATGATTTTTCAGATAGTGTAATAGCCGGAAAAATTAAGCCCGCTGACAAGGATCAAGCAGGGCAAACCATAAAAGAAATTCAAAATCTGCTTGAGAACGGGAACTCTGAAGTCGTCAATGAGTTCCCCTCCGGTCTGGTTGAAAACTGGAAGGCGGCAGGGATTCTCCCCCAAGGCATCGCCAGAGATATTTTCAAGGCTTCACAGAAACTGGAGGGTGGAATTTGCGAAATGGAAGAAACCCTTTTGTGGACGTTCAAGACATCGCTTTTAGGGTGCATGGCCGACAGGCTCCAGAGAAAGTTGAAGGCAGCGGTCTTTGGAGACATGGTTGTCTCAGAGCTGGAAGTCAACCTGGGTGTTCTTCAAAAGGATGCACCCACGATCCTTTTTTATGGTTATATCTCACCGGTTCTCAAACAGAAGATCGCCGCAGCAGCGCAAGAGAAAAATGTAAGCGTGATGGGTGTGTGCACCGATCCGCTGTTGCCGCCATACTGTTTTTTCCCGGTCACAACTGCTGCATCCCAGGAAATTCCCCTGATGACGGGCGCCGTTGATCTGATTGTGACGGGTCACCAATTTGTCAATCCCTCTCTATCGGATATTGCTAAAGACTGGAAAGTAGCCCTGGTCCCGGCAGACGGATTGCAACAGAATGCGGACATGGATGCATTTGCCGGCCAAATCGTGGAACAGGCCCGCAATACCTTCGAAATTCGGCAGAACATCCCCAAGGATGTCCCCATGGTGAAAGAGACGGCTGTCATGGGATTCTCTTCGGCTGATGTGGATGTTAAAAAAATTGCAGCTGCTCTGCAAAGTGGTAAAATCAAAGGGATCGCGATACTTGCCGGCAGTAATAACGTCAAATATACCCAGGACGAAATACTGGCCACGGTTGCAAAGGAATTTCTGTCAAATGACATCCTCTGTATTTCTGATGGGGAAGCGAGTGTAAGCCTGGCGAAATACAGACTGCTGGATCCAACCCGGCGGAAGAAGGATTGCAGTGAAGGGATAGTAGATCTGCTGACCTCTTTAGGGAACAAGGTACCGGCTGTGATTGATTGGAATATGACGGATTTTCTACTGGCGCTATCCACTGCCGTAGAAAAGTCGCTTTCAGAGTATTCTATTTGTGCCTATTTCCCCGAAGCCAGCCGAACCGTGGAGGTCACCAAGGCGATGTGGACGGTTGCCATGGGGGTCCCGACTTATTTTTGGCCTTGTCTGCCGGTGACCGGAAGTCCGAAAACCCAAAAGGCGTTAACAGGGTTTTGTGAGGAAAAATTCAGTGCATCGCTGCATGTCATCACCCAGAAAATAGATGCCCGGACAAAAGCCGGCTATTTTCTGAAAACGATTAAGGCGCCGGCTGTGCTGTCGGGGAAGGAATGGGAATAATCATGACTTTTAAGAGCGGACGTCATTTTCTTCAAATTCCAGGCCCCACCAATGTTCCCCAGCGGGTATTGCGGGCATTGAGCCGGCCCACCATCGACCATCGGGGACCTGAATTCGCTGAGCTTTCAATGGAGGTTCTGGAAGGGCTCCAACGGATCTTTCAAACTTCCGGCCCGGTTGTTGTTTATCCATCATCCGGGACTGGTGCCTGGGAAGCGGCGCTGGTAAATACCCTTTCGCCGGGCGACAAAGTATTGATGTTTGAGACCGGACATTTCGCCACGTTGTGGCACAACATGGCAACGGCTTTAGGTATTGAAGTCGATTTTGTCCCCACCGATTGGCGGCACGGGGTGGAACCTGAAGTGGTCGAAGAGAAACTTACTGAAGACCGGGACCACCGGATCAAGTCTGTTATGGCAGTACACAACGAAACTTCCACCGGGGTTACCAGCCGGATTCCTTTGATTAGAGAAGCCATGGACCGGGCAAAGCATCCGGCCCTGTTGATGGTGGATACGATTTCATCGCTGGCCTCGATAGAATATCGACATGAGCAATGGGGGGTGGATGTGACGGTAGGCTGTTCCCAAAAAGGTCTTATGTTACCGCCGGGGCTTGGTTTAAATGCTATCAGCGAAAAAGCCCTGCATGCATCCGGATCGGCAAAACTGCCCCGATCTTTCTGGGATTGGGAGGCCATACTTAAGGCCAACAAACAGGGTTTCTTTCCCTATACCCCGGCAACCAATTTGCTGTATGGCCTGCAGGAAGCGATTCAAATGCTGGAAGAAGAAGGGTTGCCAAACGTTTTTGAGCGGCATACTCGCCATGCAGAAGCCGTCCGTCGGGCCGTGCGTGCCTGGGGACTCGAAGTTCTCTGTGCCAATCCGGCGGAATACAGCAGTTCACTGACCGCTGTTATGATGCCTGAGGGCTTCGACGCGGGTGAATTACTCGCATTAATTTTGAGAAAATTTGATATGTGCTTGGGCATCGGGCTGGGCAAAGTTAAGGGCAGGATTTTTCGAATCGGTCACCTGGGTTATTTCAACGATCTGATGCTGGCCGGAACCCTTTCGGGCCTGGAGATGGGACTTTCCCTCGCCGGAATTCCTTTTACAAAGGGAGGCGCCGGCGCGGCACTTGAATATCTGGAGGATACGCTTCGATGAAATTTTAGCAGGCCGCGGCCGCGAAAGTATTGACAGCAAGTTTTGTTGAGCAGTGTAGTTCCGCCGTGGTCAACATAAACCAGAGAGGCCGTAAGGGTCTCGCACACCTAAAAGAAGGAGGAGACAAGATGAAAAAGATGAAGCTGTTTATCCCGGCCATTACCTTAACCTTAATTCTAACCGGTGTTTTCGTCATGCCATCTAGCGCCCAGGCGCTGGAACTCAAGTTTGGTCACGTGGGAGCTCCGGGCTCACTGTTCCAAATCAGCGTTGATGAGTTTGCCAAACGGGTAAATGCTCAGCTTGGAGATGATGTCAAAGTAATCGCTTTTGGTTCGAGTCAGCTCGGCAAGGACAGGGAGCTTTTGAGAAAACTGAAACTCGGTACCGTCGATTTTTGTCTGCCTTCCACGGTCATGTCTTCCGTCGTTGATGAGTTCGGACTTTTTGAAATGCCCTATCTGGTAAAGAATCGCTTACACATGCGGGCAATCAGAGATCAACTCTTCTGGGAAAAACTGGCGCCTGCTGTCGAGAAGAAAGGCTACAAAGTTATTGCTGTTTGGGAAAACGGATTCCGCAACATCACCAACAACAAGAGACCCATCAATGTCCCCGCCGACCTCCAGGGCATCAAACTGCGCACACCTAAAGGCGCCTGGCGGGTAAAGATGTTTAAAAGCTATGGTGCCAACCCGACCCCCATGGCATTGTCCGAAGTCTTTGTAGCCCTTCAGACCGGTGTTATCGATGGGCAGGAAAATCCCCTGGCTCAGATCTACAGTCAAAAATTTCAGGAAGTACAAAAATATCTCTCTCTTACCGGACACGTATACACCCCCGCTTATGTGACGGTCAGTAAAAAAAGATGGGAGAAATTGCCGGAGGATGTTCGCGCTAAGATTGAAGCGATAGCACTGGGAATGCAGGAGTTTGTATATATGAGCGCTGCTAAACTTGACAGCGACTTGTTAAAAAAAATGGAGGCTTCCGTCAAAATCAACGAGGCGGACAAAAATGCTTTTATTGCGGCCAGCGGGGCCATTTATGAAGAGTTCGGCAAGACCGTTTCCGGAGGTTCGGAACTTGTCAAAGAAGCTCAGGAATTGGGAAATATATACTAAGTGAAGAATCCCTACAACCGCTTGTCGATTGGTTGTGGGGATTTTTTTTAACGGCAAAATTCTTTTGGGTGGGAGGTGTTCGTGTATCCGCGTATTCAAAAGGGCTTCCAGCGCCTGCTGGAGTCCATCGTCATTGTACTGATGGTAACCCTCACCGGAATCGTCCTGGTGGCCGTTATTTACCGTAAAATGGGTGCCTCTTTGAGCTGGTATGACGAAATCGCTTCCGTCATGCTCGCCTGGCTCACCTATTACGGTGCTGCCCTTGCAGCTCTTCACCGGGGGCATATCGGGTTTTCCGGACTCATCGAGGCCATGAAGCCCGCGGTGCGAATCCCCTTCATTATCATCAGCGAGGTCTGTGTCATAGGTTTCTTTGCTTTGCTTGCCTGGGTCGGAGTTGATGTTCTTATTATACTTGAAGGCGATAGCCTGGTTAGCCTTCCTCAGATTCCGACCCGCCTGACACAGTCGGTTATCCCCATCGGCGCCGTGCTTTTCATCATCGCCGAGGTGATGGGGTTGCCGGAATTGTTTAGGAAAGCAAAAAGACCGGACGGATTCAGCCTGCACGATACACCCATTGAAGCGGAAACCCAAATAGAAGCCGCCGCGGAGGTGCCAGACAAATGACCCTTTTTTTTATGTTATTCGGTCTTTTTGCCCTGATTTTCATCAATGTCCCGATTGCCGTCGCTTTGGCGGTGGTTGCCGTAGTGGCCATGCTTGTAACTCAAGGTGTGGATATTCTTCCCAATGTGGCACTGGTGATGTTCGATGGTGCTACAAAGTTTCCCCTGCTGGCGATCCCGTTGTTCATTTTTGCCGGTGCCATCATGAATACCTCCGGGATATCCCGTCGCTTGATTGCTTTTGCTTCTGCTCTATTCGGTTTTATCAAGGGCGGTCTTGCCATGGTAAATATTGCCGCATCCATGTTTTTTGCAGAGATGTCCGGCTCGGCCGTGGCCGATGTGGCAGCCCTGGGATCCATTCTTATTCCGGCCATGAAGAAAAAAGGCTACCCCCGGGGCTTTGCTGCTGCCGTTACCTCTTCTTCCGCTACCATTGCCATCATTATCCCCCCTTCGATTCCTATGATTCTTTACGCAGTGATGTCGGACAGCTCCGTGGTCAAGCTTTTTGTAGCAGGAATCATCCCCGGAATCCTGGGTGGCACCCTGATGATGGGTGTCTGTTATTGGTTCGCCGTCCGTTTCAGTTACCCGGTGGCGGAAGTGTTCCGATTAAAACGAGTGTGGTTCACTTTCAAAGAAGCCTCGTGGGCTTTCTTACTCCCCCTGATCATTTTGGGCGGAATTTTCGGCGGTGTCGTTACCGCAACCGAGGGGGCCGGTCTGGCCGTGGTCGCTTCCCTGTTTATCGGGGGTGTCATCTATCGAGAACTCAACTGGCAACATCTTCGCAAAGCAATCATTGAAGGCGGAATATCAACTGCGGTCGTCATGTTGCTGGTGGCGTCATCAGCCCTTGTCGGCAACTACCTGACAGAGCTTCAAGTGCCGCAGCAATTGGCCCTGGCCATTACCCGCTTGACGCAAAATCGTTATATGGTCCTGGCCCTGCTGAACGTGTTCTTATTAGTTGTCGGGTTGTTTTTGCACTCCGCCGCAGCCATTATCCTGGTGGTGCCTATCGTTATGCCCCTGGTAAACGCCATTGGTATCGACCCGGTTCACTTCGGGCTCATTGTCACCCTCAATCTCGGTATCGGTCAGCAGACCCCGCCGGTTGCAAGTGTGCTGATCACCGCCTGCTCGGTTGCCAAGGCAGATATCTGGGAAGTCAGCAGGGTAAATGTCTTTTTTGTTGCAGTTATTGTGGCGGTGCTTTTGCTCATTACCTATGTACCCGCCATCCCGATGTTTCTCGTGAACCTGATTTACGGATAAGCCCAAAATCTAAAATTGCTCCAAAAAATTAAATGGTCAAAAAAAAGCCATATGGAGACACCCTCAAAGAACAATTACTGGCCGGTGCTAGGGATCGTCTCCATAGCTTTTTGCTGGCAGACGGAGCTGTCCGCGGGGTGATCATGAACGGCACGCGGATGGTCAATGAAATGCGGGCCAACCACGAACTGGGGATACTGGAAACCCTGGTGCTGGGGCGGGCCTATTTAGGTGCCGGCTTGATGTCGGCGAACTTAAAAAGCGATGACCGCATCACCATTAAATTCGATTGTTCGGGACCGATTAAAGGGCTGGTGGCTGAAGCCAATGCTTTTGGCGAGGTGCGTGGATTTTTGAAACATGTCCCCATTCCCATCGAAAAACCCATGGAAGACTTTAACCTGTCGCCTTTTTTCGGTGCCGGTTTTCTTTCCGTGACAAAGTATATAGAGGGTGCCAAACATCCTTTTACCGGAAAAGTCATGCTCAAATACGGTAATATCGCCCAGGATCTGGCAAACTATTACCTGACATCCGAACAAATCCCAACGGCATTCAGTTTGAGCATAAAATTCGATCGCAATGGTCAGGTCACCGGTGCCGGAGCGGTGTTTTTACAGGCTATGCCCGAGGCCGGTGAAGATTTGACAGCAAGTCTGGAAGAGCGGGTCGTCAGCCTGCCCTCCCTCGGTGAAGTATTTACGCAAGAAAACGACCCGCAAAATCTGATTGCCGACAATTTCAGTGAGTATTGCCCGCGTTTTTTAGCCGATCACCGCATTGAGTTTATGTGCCACTGCAATCAGAATCGGGTGCGCAGCCTGTTAATGCTGCTGCCGATCGAAGAGCTTAAAGACATCCGGGATAACGGACCCTTTCCGGTAGAAATACACTGTCATTATTGCAATACACCATACCGGTTTACCCGTAAGGATATAATAGAAATATACGGGCAGCGATATCCGAATAATTGAAACATATTGTTCCCATGCCTTTCCGGGTGACATACTACCGGCATTGCGAATCCGTTCAACCAGTTCAGCATCATTCCACTAGTCTCTGTTTACTGTTCCGGCCAGGTGGAGTTTCACACGAGGTGTCAGGAAAGGTAGACGCAATGGCATATCCTGAAACTGACACCTGAAACCTTTAGACACAATACTAAGTAAGTATTCGATTTCACCTGGTCAACCCAATCAATATTCGAATCCACGAATCCTGCCGGACTCAATCCGTCTTTTGACATATCCCGGAAAATACTTAGATTGTTTAAGAAATATTAACATTTTGAGGATTGAGGCTTTGAAGAATTTAATATCAGACGTAAATAGACTAAAGCGCTATTTTAAAATACTCGGTGGCGTGGCGGCCATATTTATCTTCGCAGCAATTTCACAGGCCACCGTGTTCAATGCAGCGCATCATATTCAGATTGAGCTAATTCCTGCTGAAATGAAATTGAACGGCAGAGATGATATTTCAATCACAACAAAGGACGCCGATGTTCTGGAATTCCGCCTTTCCAAGCGGGCAACCCGTATCGAAGTGCAGGTTAACAAAGTTCCGCGAAAGTTCAACTTCGAAAACGGCCGCCTGCGGCTAACGCTCAGACCCCGTGAACAATCGGGCGAATTGCAGGTTTCCATTCACTATGCGGCTAAATTTGACGACCCTGTTCCGGTGCACCCCGTAAATATGGAGAATCCCGGTTTCGGCGTTACGGCGACTATCTCGGATAAAGGCAGCTTTTTGCTGGCCGGAGCCGGTTGGTACCCGGAACTTGCGGACAGCACGGCAAGTTACAGGGTGACGGTTACTGCACCATCCGGTCTGATTGCGGTGACTGCGGGCCAGTCACTGGGGCATCGGATCAAAAACGGAAAAACCGTATCCGATTGGGAAGTGAAATATCCGGTAGAGGGCCTGTCCCTTTCCGTGGGCCGGTATGTGGTTGAAGAAAAATTGGTGGGCGATGTAACCGTGGCAACCTATTTGCTACCGCATAACAGGCATCTGGCGGCAGCATATCTGGCGGCAACTGCCGGTTACCTATCGCTTTATTCAGATCTTTTCGGTTCTTATCCGTTTCAGAAATTTGCCGTCGTAGAAAATTTTTTCTCCACGGGATTCGGCTTTCCTTCCTACACCCTCCTGGGTGGCAGGGTGCTGCAGCTGCCGTTTATCGTTCGGACCAGTCTGGGGCATGAAATTGCGCACTGCTGGTGGGGGAACGGGGTTTATGTGGATTTTACCCAGGGCAACTGGAGTGAAGGTCTGACCAACTATGTGGCAGACTATCGGTTCAAAGAGATGAAGTCCAAGGAGGCCGCCCGGGATCACAGACGCCAATGGCTGAGAAACTATTCAACCCTGGTTAGACCGCAAAACGATTTTGCGCTGGACCGGTTTCAGAGCCGATATGATCCCGTTACCCGAACAATCGGTTATGACAAGGGTGCCATGGTTTTTCATATGATCAGGGGAATCCTGGGTGAAGAGCCTTTCTGGGGTGCATTGCGGGAACTATATCGCAATCGTCTGTTCAGACGGACATCCTGGTCCGACCTGCAGCATGCATTTGAAACCCGCGGCAAACGGTCCCTGCAGGTTTTTTTTGACCAGTGGGTGTACCACCGGGGAGCACCCCGGTTTTCGCTGGATGGGGTGCGGGCCGAACACACCGGCAACATCTGGCAAGTTAAGGGGCAGATCATCCAGCGTCGTCCCTATTTCAGTTTTCCTCTAATGCTTGCGCTCAAAACCCGCAAACAGACGGTCGCCCAAAAAATTTTTGTCTCCGGACGGGCGACCTCCTTTGAACTGAGCAGTAACCATCGGCCTCAAAAACTGACAGCAGATCCCGATGACAATATCTTCAGGCGTCTTTCCTCCTCGGAAATACCGCCTGCCGTCAATGCTCTTAAAAGTTCGTCGGCGGTTATGACCGTTTTATCTGAAAAACTGGACCCGAAAATCAAAAAAGCTGCCGAAATACTTGCGCTTTCACTGGGATTGAAACATAATGAGTTCGTCACTGAGAATGAGTTGGACCGGCAAAGGCTTGCTGAGAATGACATTTTGGTAATCGGTCTTCCCCGGCGCAACGACCTCTTGCAAAAAATACCGGCTCGGGTCACTATCAAACCAGATTCCTTTTCGCTAAATGCAACGCTGTATAAAAAGCCTCTCGATACCTTTTTTGGTGTGTTTGAACATCCCGGGAACGCGAATCGCATCGTGGCGCTGTTTATGCCGTTATCACCTCAAGATGCCGACGTGGTGGCCAGAAAAATAACTCATTACGGAAAATACAGCTATCTCGCATTCCGAAGCGGAAAAAATTTGGATAAAGGAATCTGGCCGGTAGAAAAATCCCCGCTGGTGTATGAGTGGGGTCACAGCAAGTGATTAGAGGACGGGTGTCAGGTGTCAGCGCTGCCGCCAGTTTAATCGAAAAAGAAACTAAGGATGCAGATTATATCACGTTGGGTTTATGATCAATTTTAAATTAAAGCATAGCTCAACCATTGAACGGAATGAGTTGACACTTGATCGCAGTGTACAATTGCAGTCTCCCAGGCAAGTACGTTCCCAAGTGTAGGGAGCCTCCATAACCCCTGAACCAGGAACCTTCGAACCGCTGAACGGTTACAAAATGAACTACTGCAGCAACTGTGGTCAATCACTGACTTACCATATACCACCGGGCGACGATCGTTCCAGATATTTTTGTGAATCCTGCGGTACAATTCACTATGAGAATCCCACGATGGTGGTCGGATGCATCCCCGAAATGGAAGACAAAATTCTGTTCTGCCGCCGTGCTATCGAACCTTGTTACGGTAAATGGACTTTGCCGGCGGGTTATCTGGAAAACGGCGAGACCGTTTCGGCCGGTGCCCGGCGCGAGACTTTTGAAGAAGCCCGGGCCAGGGTTGAAATATTAGCGCCCTATGCGTTATATAATATTTGCTGTGTAAACCAGGTCTATTTGATGTTTCGTGCCTGTTTGATGGACCGCAACTTCGGACCGGGCAGCGAAAGTCTGGAGGTTCGTCTGTTTTCGGAAGCCGAGATACCATGGGATGAAATAGCATTTCGGGTGATAGAGGAAACGCTGGTTAAATTTTTCAAAGACCGACCCACCGGACTGTTTCCTTTTTACATCGGGAATATTTCTAAAAAATAATAAAAACTTTGCTACACGAAGGCCCCAAAAAAGGAATATGAAGGTTTAAATTTTTTTCAAAAAGAGGGGAATCATATCTTCATATGATTGAATATTTTCAATAGTCAATTCCCTGAGGTATTCATATGCTAATGCAAACGAAATTGCAAAATAAGATCATCTTCATTTATACACTCTTTAGCCTCATATTTTTTTCAATTTTAATTTCCTGCGGCGACAATCGTGAATCAGCCGAAACAGCGCCGGCGACCGCCAATCCCGAAAGTTTCACGTTTTTTGAACTCGGAACGAATACAAAGCTAACCGAATCTATCAGGAAGGACCTGAGCAAAAAAATAGGTCACGATGCCATCGAGCGTCACAGCACCCTGGATTTGGACACCAACTATGCCGGGTTTATCAAAAAATATCTCCCCAAAATCAATGAACTGAATCGAAAATTAAATTTTCCCCCCGGAGAAAGAGTTGAGCATAACACCGTTAAGCTCATGTATCGCTATGCACAAAGAGAAAATGCGCCTTTTGATTATGTGGAGCTTGTTTTCTCCGAATACACAAAAAAACCGTTGCTGTTTAAAATCAATTTTCAAAAAGATGAAACCGGCATCGTTGAGACGCTGAAAACTAAATACGGTCCACCGGAAATCATCGACTGGAAGGAAGAAAATGGTAAATCCATGGTCTGGAGAAAAAATATGGATTTATTGCTTGTGTCCCTGGTGCCCGACCAGTTCGGCCATCATGGATATCAAATTGTCATCTATTTCGTTCAGAACTTAAGACAACTCATCGAAATAGAAAAAAATGAGCTGGAAAAAAGAGAACAGCAAAGGGAAAAAACCGGGAAAACGGCTTTTTGAGTTCGGGGAAAAATTC
>JAJRVC010000339.1 GCA_024277475.1 Deltaproteobacteria bacterium | reverse complement strand
CGTAAGTTTCCAATTCAGAAATGAGCAATTTTTTCTCTGAGCAAGGCCGCACAAGGGTTTACGTTGAGACGTACTTTTCGTACTTCGCAGACGTAAACCCGCGGAGAACGCCGCTCAGAGAAAAAAGGGCCATTTATGGATAGAAAATAGATAGGATTAGCAGGATTTATAAGGAGGGTCTCTAATGTCGATTATCCGAAAATCCATCGGAAAGCTGCTCTCGGATGTTGTAAAAGCGAATCCCGATCGAGATGCCCTGGTTCACACCGAAATCGGTAATTGCTATAACTATGAAAGCTTATCTCAAGAAGTCGACCGGGCAGCCCGGGGATTTTTAAGACGGGGCATCCGACCGGGAGATAAAATAGCGCTCTGGTCGCCAAATATTCCTCAATGGCTTTTTGCAATGCTGGGGCTGGCAAAAATTGGGGCCGTAACAGTGCCTGTCGATCCGGCGGCTACCAGGGAAAATTTGTCCTATATCCTAGAGCAATCGGACTGCTGCGGACTCATTGTCGCCGACAGTGATGATACTGGGGATATGGCAAAAACCGCAGCCGGCACCAGGAAAGATCTCCCATTTTTGGAGCATCTTTTTGTCATCTCCAATTCATCCGGTACGGATCTGATTTCGTGGGATGAATTGATTGCCGGAGGAGAAAACATCGCCGAAGAAACTCTTTCAGTGATCTCAGCGGCTGTAAACCCGGAAAACCCGGTGGCAATTATGTATACTTCAGGCACCACCGGCCGGCCCAAAGGGGTAGTGCTCGACCATCTGGGACTGATCAATAAATCCATGGTGTCCACTGAACGTCAGGGGATTTCCGCTAACGACAGACTCTGTCTGTTTTTTCCGCTTTTTCATATGTTCGGCAATACCTGTATCGCACTGGCAGGGCTTCTCAGGGGCGCGGCCCTGATCATGCCCTGTAAAAATTTTGATCCGGCAAAAGTGCTTGCGGCTATTCCTGCTGAAAAATGTACTGCTATTTACGGCTCACCATCCATGCTGATTGCCCTGATGGACCATCCCGAATTTGCCGAAGATGAATGGGGCACGCTGTCTAAAGGCATCATTGGTGGGGCACCCTGCCCGATGGAATTGAGGCGACGCATCGTGGAGGACATCGGGGTATCGAATATCACCGTGGCTTACGGCATCACCGAAACCTCCTCCTGGATCACCATGACCCAGCCCAATGACGCAATCAAACTGCGCGTATCGACCATCGGTACACCACTGGCCTGCAACAAGGTTAAGATAGTGGACCCGGCATTCGGTCATTCACTTGCACCTGATCAGCAGGGCGAGCTGTGCACCCGCGGATTTCTGATGAAAGAATATTATAAAATGCCGGCAGCCACTGCCGCGGCCGTTGACCGGGAAAAATGGTTTCATACCGGTGATCTGGGCATGATGGACAAAAACGGTTATGTAAAAATCACAGGCCGGCTAAAGGACGTGATCGTGCGCAATGATGTTGAAGTCTATCCCGTTGAGGTAGAGGAAACCATCTATAGGCTGCCCGATATCTCCGAAGTCCAGGTATTTGGGTTTCCCGATCAGAGCCGGGGACAGGAAATTGCCGCCTGGATAAAATTAAAGGAAAACAGCGATTTGTCCCTGGATTCGGTTGCAGCACACGTCCGGGCGCAGCTGCCGCTGGAGAAACATCCGAAATATTATAAGATAGTTTCTGAATTTCCCATGACCGGCAGCGGCAAGGTGCAAAAATTCAAAATGGCGGAAATGGCAAAAGATGAGTACAAAAAGTAAAAACTGGAGTATTGATGTGGCCGCAAAAAGGCACAGAAAACACAAAAATAAAATTTTATACTTAATAATTTCAATGGGTTATAAGATCAAAATTCGAGAATTTTGACTTTTTACGAGGTTGTCAAGTATTGGAGTATCGGCAACGATACGGACAGCAAATATTACAGCCCTTCGTTTACGGATTTTCATAATAATAAAATTTGGTTTTCCAGCGACCTGGATTCTCCGGCAGAAATTGCTCTAATGGCCGGCAGGCTTTTGACAGGGCATTTATTCTCACAAATACCGCAGCCCACGCACTGTTTAAGACTTACAAAGGGTAATTGGACCGCCAATTTTTTCCCGTCCGAACCGGACACGGTCTCTTTTTTTAAGTAAATCGCTTTAGGAGAGGTAGGACATACTTCTTCGCAAACGATACAGGGAACGTTTCCTGACCAGGGCAGACACCGCCCCCGGTCCACATATGCAGAGCCTATTTTTATAGGCCGTTCGATTTTCGCCTTTGTGGTAATATTGGCAATCGCTCCCGTGGGACAGACGCTGCCGCACAGAGTGCATGTGTATTCACAGTAACCTTGCGTCATTATTAAGCGAGGGGTCCAAAACCCCGCCATGCCTGCTTCGCCAAGCGTGGGGTTAAGGGCATTTGTCGGGCAAACCTTCATACACAGCCCACACCGCTGGCAGAGCTCCAGAAAACTTTTTTCCGGCAAAGAGCCCGGGGGTCTGATGAGCCGGGGATCTGCCACTTTATCCACTCTTCCGTCAAGTCTTCCCAGCAACGGTACGGAAAAACCGGCCAGAATACCCCCCAGCAGGGCACGGCGGCCGATGTCCGGTTTGCGATTTGATTTGGGTTTCCAGCTGAAAGAAAAGGCAAGCGCTTGCTCGGGACAAATATTGTGGCAGTTGAAACAGGCAATGCATTCGGCCGCTTCCCAAACCTGATCCGGATGGGGAGAAGCAGCCCCCTGACAGTGTTTGGTGCACAAATGACAATTTGTGCACCGTTCCGGATACTTTTCCAGTTTCAACAGGCTCGCCCTGGAAAAGATACCAAGCAATGCGCCGAGAGGACAAAGCATGCGGCACCAGAAGCGGGGCCGGATGCGGTTGAGGAAGACAATGATTAGAAAAACCAGCCCGATGAACCAGGCCGTTTGATACGCCAGGATATCGTATCCAAAAATCGGGGAAAGCAGGATTTCCGAGCCATAACTAGCCAGCTTCAACACCCTGAAATCGCTGTTGGCCATGGCATCGAAAACCGATCGAAGTCCCACGCCGAGGCCGGGAATTATCGACAGGGCCATGGATCTAAAAAATAAGGCGATGG
The DNA here is from genome assembly GCA_024277475.1 of Deltaproteobacteria bacterium. The sequence goes on along the minus strand of JAJRVC010000339.1, from coordinate 9,518 downwards.
GATCCAGCATCCCGGACAGGTTCAGGCCGGCAATCGCACCGATCAACAGGAACACCAGGAAAAAATACTTAACTCTCTGTGCAGGCGTTTTCTGATTGGCCTTTACCATTCGGTTTCCTTTAAGAGCTGGATTAAGATTGCCGATGGCGTGATGAAGGGTTCCGAAAGGACAAATGAAGCCGCAGAAAACACGGCCGAGAAAAAGGGTCATCAGAAGGATGCCGACGCCCCAGAGAAATCCCGCAATGAGACGGTGCCCCGATAAAAAGGAAGTCAATCCGATGAGCGGATCGAGCTTAAAGAAAAAGGTGACCGGCTGGTCCAGTCTTATGTCGCTGTCGGCCGAAAAAGCGATGGAATAATCAACATAGATATCCTGGGAGAGTCTGCTCTCAACCACAAGAAAAAGAAACAGACACAGAAAAGCCGTTTGGATGATTCTTCTGAGCCAAACCAGATGCCGGATCTTCAAATGACCACCTTTTTCATGTCAAGCTTTGATAAATCGTAAGTACCAAGGCCTTCTTTTTGAGCCAGGTGAATATAGCCGATTTTTTTCGGTTTTAAACCGAACAGCATGCTTGCTGCAGCATCCGCGGCCACGGGATCATCGCTTAAAATCAAGGTATTTTTAATCGTCACATAATCCGTGCTGCCGCCGGAAGGACCGTTTTCGGTCATGATGCGGAGGGCATCGATCAGGGTCACCTCCGGTTGGAAAAACTGCGCCAGATCCACAATGCTCTGATGGATGTCCTGATGAAGCGACCACCGGCTCCCGTCCACCGCGCCAATCCAGTTTTTCATTCCCAGGGTGAGGGTGGTCAGCGAGTGGTGTTTCGCCACCGGAAGGTTGATCACCTTGTCAGCTTCCACCAGGGGTATGAACACCGGCCACACATCCAGACGGTTGCCCCTTAATTTCATTTTTTTCATTAAAGATGATCGTGGGTAAACCAGGTCGGCTCCCGTTTCCTGGGCCACTTTTCCGGCCCCGGTCAGAGCGAAACATCGTCTGGCATCGTGGATCGTGTTATCGGCGATCCGAACCCGTTTGGCGCCGGCTTCCTGACAAAGCTCGATAACGGCTGCCAGAACCTCGGGATTTGTGGTGGCTGCAAATCGTGGATTCCGGGCCCAGGAAATATTTGGCTTGATCACCACCACATCTCCACGGGAGATAAACCGTTGGATCCCTCCGGCGGTTTCAAACACCTTTTTTGTCAGTTCTTTCACGGAGAATCCACCTGTCTGGCCACGCCCCTCAATGATAAATCCTTTTTGCGGCGTCGTCGCCCACGCATTGGGCGTCGTGAATAAGGGCCATTGAACCGTTCCGGCCAGCGTAACACATCCGGACCATCGCAAAAGCCTTCGAATTGACTCTCTGCGTGTAATAGGAGTATCAAATTTCATGGAATTCACCTCGTGTGAAACTTCATTAAGCTGTATTGGCTTGTTTGGCTGTTAAGGGTTTGATTTTATAATAAATATTATTCGTCATTCGATATTCACTTTTTCAAAGTTTCTTTCTTGATCAGACTGGCTGTTTTTTTGGCCAGAGGCGGTGCTCGTGCGAAACTTCATATAGTTGGAACAGCGAACCGCAGAATCATGAAGGGTGGAATCGCTGCGCCCTATCTTTCGAATAAATAAAAATCGATAGAATTCCTTCCTTCGTCACTCGTCCTTCATCCTTCGTCACTCGTCCCCCCTCGGAACCCTTATACGGATACTTATTTATTAATGGATCATCTGAACACCCGTATCGTAGGCGGAAAGGTTTGCCGCCGTCTTCTCTGAGGCCATGGTTTTTGAAATGACGGTCTTGAAATCCTCCCGCTCCATGGGAAGATCGCCGATGGCCGCCAGAGCCCCGATCATCATAATGTTTCCATAAATCGGATTCCCAAGTTTCAGGGCGGCCTCGGTGGCATTGACAAACCAAGCATTCTCGGCCAGCTCCAAAATGCTCTGTTTGAGAAAGTTAAGGGAGGGGTAATCAGAATCGCCGCAAATGACCGCAACCGGTTGAATCGCTCGGGTATTGCAAAGGACTTTGGTCTTGGGATTACCGTAGACCATCAGTACCCGCAGGGCTTCAATCGGCTCCAGTGCCACGACCATATGGACACGGCCTTCGGGTATCTGAGGCGACCAGGTGGAGGCGGCCGATATCCTTAAATGACTCATCACCGATCCGCCCCGCTGGGACGCCCCGAAGGTCTCACCGATAGTAATCTGAAAGCCCTTCCCGGAAAGCATATTTCCCAGAACCCGGGAGGCCATTACATTTCCCTGCCCGCCCACTCCGGTGATAATAATATTATACGGATCACACGCAAGCAATGCTTTTTCCATGATTTAGACAACCTCCTTTTTGCGGATCGCCCCCACCGGGCAAATTGATGCACAGACACCACAGCCGGCACAGATAACCTCGTCGATACGTGACACCCGCTTGTCTGTGTCCCAGTTGAGTCCCGGGCATTTGAATACCCGGGTGCAAAGTCGATTGCAGCCGCAATTTTCACCCAGACAGATGGTTTCATCCACCCGCATCTCATACATTTTTTTGGCCTTTTTTTCCGGGCTCAGAGCACATATCTGTTTCAGCACCAGGACCCTCACACCGGATTCATCCTCAAGAAGCTCAAGCAGTGTCTGTTGGGTTCGTGGCAGGTCAAATGGATCGCAGACTTTTACCACGGCGCCGATGACCTCACATACACTGGGGATGTCGATACCCGGTGCGCTGTGGCCGGAGGCATCCACGGTCAGGCCCGGATGAGGCTGAAATCCCGTCATGGCGGTTCCGCTGTTGTCCAGGACGATGAGGATGATATTTGATTTTTGGTGGACCGCATTGACCAAGGCCGGCAGGACCGCATGAAAAAAGGTGGAATCACCGCAGACGGCAACGGCGGGCTGGTTCATGCCGAACATGCCCAGTTTGCCGAAACCCCCGGCCAGTCCGATGCCCGATCCCATAGAATGTAATGTTTTAAGGGTGCTGTATCCGCTGGGCAGCATGGCCAGCGAATAGCAGCCGATATCGCCGCAGACAAATCCCTGCCGGTTGTCCATCTGCAGGGCATTATGAATGGACCAAAAAGATGCCCGATGCGGGCAACCCGGACAAAAGGTGAGATCCCTGCCAGGGGCCGCAGCACTGGCAGCCTCACCGGCACGATGAACATAGGTTTCAGGCACCGCCTTGTAGTCAATTCCCAGAATTTTTGAAAGGGCCGCTGCCACCCGATCCGGATTTAACTCTCCCACTGCGGGCAGGGAGCCGTCCTTTTTGCCGTAAAAAGTTTTGATGCCGATCTTTCGAGCAAGGTCTGCAGCCAGAATTTTAACTTCATCCTCAAGAAAGCAAATGACCTCTTCGACAACCAGGATTTTTTCCGAGCACACCAGGTACGTCTCCATAAGTTCGGGGGGCAGAGGCCAGGTGGTTCCCAGTTTCAGCAGCCCCACGCGGTCTTCTAAACCCAGTAGGCTGATGGCTTCTTTGCTGTACAAAAAACAGGCACTGCTGGTAATCATCAAAAGTTCGGGATGTTGCGGTCCGCTGTAAGTGTTGAAAGGCGACTGCTCAAATCGAATGACCGCCTGTCGAAGTTTTTCTTGCTGCCGGGCGTGTTTCAACGCCACCGGATAACTGAGGATTACGCCCTTCATGGGATCCATGGGCGGGCCGTCATGCTTGAAATATGCTTTGGCCTTCGGTGCGGGCAGCTCGCCAAACATCACGTTTCCGCTGGCGTGGGACAGACGCGTGACGCTGCGTACCATGACCGGATTGCGTATTTCTTCAGAAAGCTCAAAGGCCCATTTTATCATGTCCTTGGCCTCCTGAAAGTCCCCCGGCTCCAGCAGGGGAATTTCCACCAGCCGTGCAAAATGCCGTGATTCTCCTTCGTTGGCGCTGGAAAGAGCACCGGGGTCGTCACAGGGTACGATGACCATTCCCGCCCGGGTTCCGGAACCCGCCAGATGCAGCAGGAAATCCGAGGCTACGTTCACACCGTTTTGCTTCATGACGCAAAGCGAACGCAGCCCGGCAAAGGATGCGGCCGCCGTCACTTCCATGGCCACCTTCTCATTGACGGACCATTCTACATACAGCCTGCTTTCCCCGGACACTTTGGCCAGGCTTTCGATTATCTCCGAAGAGGGCGTGCCGGGATACCCCGCGGCCACACTGACTCCGGCTTCCAAAGCGCCTCGGGCGATGGCCTCGTTTCCCATGAGTAGATGTCGGGTTCCAGGCTCACCTTCCAATAAAACAGTCATGTTTCCTCCATATTACCCGGACGAGCCGGAATTGAATATTTATGGATGTCGCTTCGCTCCGCAATTTAATTTCATTTACTAATCAACTATTCAACGCGGTCTGAGTTTAGAATTTTCTTCACAATTTCAGGCGGCATCCTCAAAGCCGATCGTTCGCCGTTTTTGTTATTGATCAGCTTTCTCCGCATAAGCGTTCTCAGTGCACGCGTCTTCTTTTCACCAGCAGCTCTGGTAAGCTGCGCAATGTTTTCCGCCGGCATGTCCCTGGTTTCCAGATATCCCTCATCACACGCAATTGTTACCAGGCGGGCACCCGCCTGCGAACGAATGACAAGTGTATTCCATCCCGGGTGTCCTTCAAACATTCCCACGGATACATCGGAGAATTCGGAGGTCATGTCCGGGCAGATGAAACAGGTCTCGGGAATGAGGGGCTTGATCTCGGAAAGCGGTATTTCCACCTGCCCGTTATTGGTTTCAAGGGTCATAATGCCGGCCGGTGGCGGCGGGATATCCATACCCCGGATAGCCGAAATATCAAGTTTTCGGCATAATAAGGCCGACAGTTGCCGGGTGTCCAGAGACCAGTTGCAGAACAGTCCGACGGTCAGAGCTACAGGGTCGGTAAAATCTTCTCTTGCCGGGGGATTGGTACGCATCTGGGCGACGGCGGTCATCTGGCAGGGGGTCACGACGGCCCCCAGGCGTGTGTAATTTTCCTGGATGCCTGCGTTTACGGCAGCCAGCGTCGGAGCGGCCATGAATTTAGAGCAAGCGAATTTGACAACATCCTGCCAGTCCGTAACCAGCCGGGGAACAGGTGTCAGCCCCTGCCGGTCCGTGAGGGCGGCGGCATCGATCATTTCTTTTTTGAGAGCCAGAGTGATCAGGGCGGACACGGTACCACCGGCCTGAAACGTGCTTTGCGGCATCTTTGTGCCGGCTCTCGCGGCCAGAATTTGCCGGTAGTTTCCCAAAGGACTGCCGTCATAAGATAAGTTCCAGATTTGTCCGCTGAGCTCATCCAGGTCCACCTCGGCCTTGGGGCAATAGGCATAACAGCGGCCCTGCGACAGGTCACAGGGGAAAAGTCTGGCGGTTTTCCCCCGGTGGTTTTTATAATAAGGACACAGATTGACACAAGCGCCGCAACCGATACATAAATCACGGTCAAAGACGTCTTCAATCAGCTCGTTGGGTCCCAGAACGATCATTGTTTTCGACTCCTTTCAAACATTAAATTAGTTCGCTTCGCTCACGATTGGAATGATGTAACCTCGGAAACCCCAAAATATATATATTATCAGCAGGTTATAGGAATTTCGAGACGTTACTTACTGGTCTCTCAGGCTTGCCCTCATAATGACATCCCGCCCGAATTTCTTGGTGATGGTTTCCAGTGTACGATCAACTTTTTCCCAAGTATTATCGTTTTTTTTGACCGCGTCAAATAGATCCTGCTGCACCGGCAAACCTGCAGTTTGAAACCCCGAGGTACCGAGACCGATAAGTCTTATTTTCCGGGTCAACCGGTAAGTGTCCAGCAGCTTTACCGCCTGGCGGTGAATGGTTTTTGAAGACTGGGTCGGCCGGTTAATGGTTTTGCTGCGCGTTACCAGAGTAAAATCGTCGTGTTTTAATTTCAGGGTGATAGTCCTTGCCTTAACATCTGCTTTTCTAAGCTGCCTGGCCACCTCTTCGGCCTGTTTCAACAGGTACGTGTTCAGCAATCCTTTATCCCGGGTGTCTTCGCCCAGGGTACATTCGCTGCTGATCGATTTGTGAGATGTATGGGGCATCACCGCGGAACAATCGATTCCGCATGACAGCTCGATCAGCCGTTTGCCGAATTTACCCAATCGATCCAACAGGATCTGCTCAGGAAACTTTTGGATATCTCCCAGGGTTTTTATGCCCATCGATGCTAATTGCCGAAAGGATTTTTCCCCCACACCCGGCACCTTTTGAATCGGGAGGGTCTCGATGAAGGAGTGGACATCTTGCGGCAAGACAATGGTAAGACCATCGGGCTTGTTCATATCCGAAGCCACTTTGGCTAGAAACTTGCCGGGTGCCACTCCTATCGAACAGGTCAGCTGGAGGGTTTTTCTAATTTCTTTCTTGATTTCGAGTGCTACTTTTTCTGGATTACCGTGAAGCCTTTGCCCGCCGGAAATATCCAGGTAGGCCTCATCGATGGAGACCACCTGCATCTGTGGTGAAAATTCCCTGAGAATGTCCATAACCTTTTTGGATACCTCTTTATAGCGTTTCATTCGCGGCGCAATGAATATACCATCCGGGCACCTCTGTTTGGCTTGAAATATCGGCATTGCCGAGTGCACACCGAATTCGCGGGCTTCATAGCTCGATGCCGAGACAACCCCACGGTTTGAGGTTCCGCCGACCATCACGCATTTGCCCCTGAGCCACGGGTTGTCCAGCTGCTCCACTGAGGCATAAAAGGCATCCATGTCAATGTGTAATATCATGAATTCGAGTTGCGGGTTTTGGATAACAAATTATTTGTACCCTGCAATCAGAGTCCAAAGACCGGGAACCGGCATCCAGCGGCCGGTTTCCAGCACCGATCTTCTTTCTTGCTTTAATTGATGAACCTGCTATTGTTACAAAATTGTATTATTCTCATTGTATTTTGACAGATCCGTAATAAATAACATCAAATTTTGGAACAAAATTTTATTATGAAACCGATCGAAGAAGTCACCATGTTGTTTGAAATCACCAAGGCGCTCAATGCCCATTTGGTCTTAAAAAAGTCCCTGTATAAGGTCTTGGATATCCTTTCCAATTCCATGAATATGGTGCGGGGAACTATAACAATTTTAAATCCCATGCGCAATGAGATAAGCATAGAGGTGGCTCATGGGCTGACCCGCAACGCCATGGAGCGGGTAAAATACAAACTGGGGGAAGGTATTACCGGTCGGGTGATTGAGACCGGCGAGGCCGTGTCCATACCAAAAATCAGTGGAGAGCCCCTTTTTCTGGACCGTACCGGTTCTCACAAGAAAAGAAAGGACAGGGACCAGTCCTTTATCTGTGTTCCCGTAATAAAGGGAAAGCAGGTTATCGGCGCCCTGAGCGTCGACCGGCCGTTTGACGAATCTTATTCCTTAATAAACGGAGAAAAACTGCTTTCCGTTATCGCCACTATGATCGCAAGTCATGTCATCAAACTCGAAACCATCCAGATGGACAAAGAACGGTTAAGAGAGGAAAATAGACGGTTGCAAAGCGTCCTGAAAGATAAATACAGCATTCGTAACATGATCGGCAACAGCAACAAGATGCGAGAGGTTTTTCAGATGATCTCCCAGGTGTCAAAAAGCAACGCCACCGTGCTGATCCGCGGGGAAAGCGGCACCGGAAAGGAATTGGTGGCCAATTCCATTCATTACAACAGCCTGCGGGAAAAAAACCCGTTTATCAAAATCAACTGTGCGGCCCTGCCGGCTACACTCATTGAAAGCGAACTTTTCGGACATGAAAAAGGTGCCTTCACCGGTGCTATCAAGCAGAAGATCGGCAAATTTGAGCTTGCACATAAGGGAACTGTATTTTTAGATGAAATCGGATCCATCGGACTTGATGTTCAGGCCAACCTGCTGCGTATCCTTCAGGAAAAAGAATTTGAAAGGGTCGGCGGGTACCGGACCCTCAAAACGGATGTACGGATTATTGCCGCCACCAACAAAAACCTGGAGTGCGCCGTGGAGGAAGAGACTTTCAGGGGAGACCTTTATTATCGTTTAAATGTCTTTCCCATTTACATGCCGCCGCTAAGGGCACGCAAGACCGATATTTTATTGCTGGCCGACTTTTTTTTGGAAAAATACGCCGGAGAAAACCACAAAGACATTAAACTCTTTTCCACACCGGCCATTGACATGCTTATGGCATATCACTGGCCGGGAAACGTGAGGGAACTGGAAAACTGCATCGAACGGGCGGTGCTGCTATGTGAGGAAGGTGTTATTCACAGCTATCACCTGCCGCCGACCCTTCAAACCGGAAAGGAATCCGACACCGTGCCCTCCCTGGCCCTGGAAGATGCCGTCGCCAGCCTGGAGAAAGAAATGATCATCGATGCGCTCAAAAACACCGGGGGCAATGTTACCATGGCGACTAAGATATTACAGACCACCGTACGAAAGTTTTCCTACAAAGCACGGAAATACGGAGTGGACTATCGCCAGTATCGCTAATATCGACCCTCATTTACTTTAAACAATTACAGACAAAGGGCTACCAATCACGGGCATTGAGCGCAATCGCTTAATTAACGTTGCAAAAGCCGGAGGGCTTCAGAGCCGATCCGTACACTTAAATGTATAAAATCAGACGTGTGATCCCGCAACACGGTAGGCGTCAAGGGTGAAGTTGTTGCCGTTTACCTCGAATCTTTGACAACACAGGATCTGAAGTTCTCCGGATTTCCTGACTCGTTAGGGCGTATCTGAAAGCGCAATCCAGGTAGGGTATTTTTATCTTTTTAATAGTCTTTCGGTTTGCCTTTCCCGGTTCTCAGCTTTTCGTTCGCTCCTGAATCCAATCTTGACATTAAGACGTTTTGACGCTATATTGTCGTAACTACAATAGGAGGTGGTATTATGGCAACTCAAACAAAACGCGCCACTATTTATTTTGATCCTATCCTTCACAAAGCTTTGCGCCTTAAATCTGTTGAAACTTCCCGATCCGTATCAGAACTTGTAAATGATGCCGTCCGAGAAACCCTTTCGGAGGATGCCGAAGATTTATTAGCATTTGAGGAAAGGGCTGATGAAGCGCTGATCAGCTACGAGGAAATGGTCAAAAGGCTGAAAAAAGATGGCCGTATATAAACTTTTATTCAAAAAATCTGTTCAGAAGGATTTTAATTCTATTCCTAAAAAAGATCTGAATAAAATCCTTGATCGCATTGAACTACTTGGGGAAGATCCTCGTCCTTCTGGATGCAACAAATTGACGGGGCAACAAAGGTATCGACTTCGGCAAGGACGATACCGCATTCTATATTCTATACAAGATGATGAACTGACAGTCTGGATTGTTAAGGTTGGCCACCGGAAGGATATCTATCGCTGACGCGAACAATCCATATGATTTCTGCGGCAATTTCATTGGCTTATATATTAAAAGACGAAATAGAATAGCTAAGTTTGGGCGGATTTCAACGATTTGTGTTATAT
>JAJRVC010000338.1 GCA_024277475.1 Deltaproteobacteria bacterium | reverse complement strand
CCTTTGACCAGTACGATGCCGGACGGCGCACAGCCGAATGGTTGGCAAAGGCTATGAACTATGAAGGAAACTACGTGATTATAGGTGGTGTCCCGGGTACAACAGTGGATAAATTGAGAACTCAGGCTGCGAAAGACGTTTTTAAAAAGCATCCAAAGATGAAAATGATCGCTGAATTTTGGGGGATGTGGGCTCAAGGGCCGGCAGAAGAAGGAATGGTCAAAGTTATCGCAGCTCATCCTCAAATAGATGGGGTCTGGGCCCAGGTGGGAGGTGTGGGTGTTCCGAAGGCTCTATTGGATGCTGGCAGACCACTGATTCCTATTGCTACCGAGTCAGCCAATCTGTGGCGTTTGCACATGATTGATCCAAAATTGAAAGCAAAAGGCCTGTCAGGTGTATCTTACGGTTCACCTCTTTACCAGGGGGCAGCAGCATTACAATACGTTGTACGGATTCTTGATGGAGAAAAAGATATCCCGAAGAAAATCCTTATCCCTTATGATTATGTAGAGGCGAAAGATATAAAGCTATGCAAAACCGGATCTACAGAAGAACTTGAGGCCGGATGTAACGTATATCCAGCAGATATTGTTTCTCCTGGATTTTTCGCTGACTGGTACCACCCTGAGTTCACCAAGGGCGTTGATCTACAGATGGCTCTTACAGGCATGGTTCCAGAATAAAATAAAAAAATATCACCGACAGTAAATTTTAAATGAATTGGGCGGTAGGGGGTAAACAGTAAGTGTGGCCTCCCTATCGCCGATCAATTTAAAAAAAAAAGAATCCTACAAACAGGAATAATAGGAGGGGGCGCAATGCAAGATTTACAGCAAAACCCATTGGCCAAACTTCATGCTCTCATGAGCTTAGCTAATGTAGTTGATTTATCACCAATGATTGAAAATGGTATGCCACGGTTTCCAACACACCCTCCAGTTGTAATTAACCAGACAGTTACGCATGCTCATGATGGGTACTATTGTCAGACTATTTTTATGCCTGAACATGCCGGAGCCCATGTGGATTCCCCCTATCATATTCATGATAATCTGATTGATAAGACTATTGAAACATTTCCTGTTGATTTCCTTCTGGGCCCCTGCAAAGTAGTACACCTCGAAAAACAAGACTGGAAACCTGGCGAGTATGCATCGGCAAAGGACATATTAGCCTGGGAAGAAGAATCTGGTGAAAGAATTGAGAACAACGATATTGTATTATTTAATTTTGGGTGGCTAAAAAAATATTGGACAACGGGAAAGGATTGGAAATGGTATGCAATGAATGAGCCGGGCATTTCAGAGGATGCTTCGGAATTTTTACTCTCACGCAGAATTAAAGCGATTGGTTCTGATACCGTGGCTTGTGGAACAGCCTTAAAAGATGGCAATCCTAATCCTGATGCTCCGCCGCCTAACAACTGTTGGATTCATAATAATCTATTGTCAAAGGATATATTGATCATAGAATGTCTTGCAAATATGGAACAAATTCCAAACGCATGCTTTTTTATTGCTCTCCCACTTAAAATAAAGTCTGGTTCCGGCTCACCCATCCGACCAGTGGCATTGGTTTTATGAGAGGATTGGGATGCTTTGAAGAATATGCGGTCAGGACTCCTTTAGAGTGACTGAAAAAAACAGTAGGAAGTTATACTACCAATTATAAATTTCAATATAAATAGCGACAGCGAAATTTTGAATTGATTAGAAAAGAATAAAAACACAAAAGATGGTATTCGATTTTAATCTCTATTGGGTTTAATTCCCCGCAGCTTGCTGCGGTAAAATCGGTACAATCAACTTTCAGATACCTCGTGGCTTGCCGCGAGGCAGTTCATTTCGATAATTTGGAAGCTCATTAATTCGAAAGGAAGGTGGAAATATGAAGCCGATTGAGACTGTTCTCGTTGTCGGTGCAGGAACAATGGGGCACGGGTTTTGCCAGATTTTTGCCTTAAATGGCATCTTTGTAACGTTAGTGGATAAGAAAAAGGAATTACTGGATCAGGCTCGTGGTTGGATCCAGGATAACCTTGAATATATGGCCGAGCTAAAAGAATTAGAGGGTCAGGCAGTTAGAAATATATTGGACCGAATTCAGTTCGGAGTCGATCTTAACAAGCATGCAAAAGAAACTGATTTTATTCTTGAGGCGGTCGATGAGGACTTGGAATTAAAAAAGCAAATTTTTCAACAACTTGATGCAGCGGCACCACCTGATGTGATCTTGGCTAGCAACACTTCTTCATTTGATATCAATGAAATTGGTGAGGTCACTAAACATCCATATAGGGTTATCGGCACCCACTGGTTCCACCCGCCACAGATAACACCCTGCGTGGAGATTATTCCCTCCGAAGATACCAGTCAGGATACAGTAGAGCGTACAATATTGTTCATGGAACGTATCGGTAAAGTTCCCACTAAGTGCAAAAGCGCTCCGGGATTTGTGGCCAACCGCATTCAGCTGGCTATGGCAGCTGAGGCCCTATCCATAGTTGAAGAAGGCCTCGCTTCACCTGAGGAGGTAGACAGAATTGTAAAAACCTCTTTTGGATTCAGGTTGGGAGCATATGGCCCTCTGGAAATAATTGATCAAGCAGGTGCAGATACGTATCGAGCCGTCTATAATTATTTATACCATAAGTTGAAAAGAGAACAATTCAAATCCCCCCGCATACTTGACAAGCTAATTGAGCGGGGTCACTATGGTCTGAAGACGCAAAAGGGTTTTTACGAGTATAAGGATGGCGCATCTGATGTTATAAAGCGAGATCGGGATCGAAAATTTTACGCTCGGCTCCGTTTGTTCAGAGAAGAAGAAAAAAGCAATAAATAGTAAGTTGTAACTAACAAACTACAGCCACTTTATCCAAATATATTGGCACCGAAATGGAGAATACAATGGCAAACAAAGTCATCATTAACTGTGCAGTAACGGGCGCCATCCACGTTCCGAGCATGTCGCCTTATTTACCCATTACCCCAGAACAAATAGCCCATGGAGCCATTGATGCTGCCGAAGCTGGCGCGGCTACTGTTCATTTGCATGCTCGAAACCCAAAAACTGGGGAACCAACAATGGATTTGGACCTCTTTCAGATCTTTTGTCAAGAAGTACACCAAAAGAGCGATGCTGTTATCTGTGTCACGACCGGAGGGGCACCTACGATGACACCGGAAGAGCGTATGGTCGCCGTAAAAAAATTTAAACCGGAACTGGCCTCACTAAACATGGGATCAATGAACATCGGTCTATTTCCTCAGAAAGAAAGGATAAAAGAATATAAATGGGATTGGGAGGAAGCCTATTTAGAGAGATCTAGAGATAATGTATTTAAGAATACATTCTATGATCAGGAACGTATACTAAACATTTGTAGAGGGAACGGAACCAAACCAGAAATGGAATGCTATGATGTCGGTCATATTTACAGCACAGCCCATTGGGCAGACAAAGGGGTGATTGAACCACCCTTTTGGCTGCAATTTATTTTTGGACTTTTAGGAGGCATTGGTTCGTCGGTCGACAATCTAATATTGATGAAAAATACAGCAGACAAGCTTTTCGGAGATGATTATATTTTTTCAGTTCTTGCAGCCGGGCGCAATGAATTTAGCCTCGGCACTATAGGCGCAATTATGGGTGGAAGCGTTAGAGTCGGTTTAGAAGATAATCTCTATTTGGGAAAAGGGGAGCTTGCAAAGAGCAACGCCGACATGGTCCGCAAGATGGTTCGCATACTTCGAGAACTTAGCATTGAACATGCTTCGCCGCAAGAGGCAAGAAAAATGCTAAATTTGAAAGGAAAGCAAAATACAAACTTTTGAAAACCAAAATCCTTTATAACGGTAGAACGAGTTAAGGAGGAATGCTAATGAGTGAGGTAATAAAAAAGGTGGCGGTGGTTGGCACTGGCACTTTGGGTGCTCAGATTGCTATGCAAGCAGCTAATGCGAATTATCAGGTAAAAATTTTTGATATTAAAAGAGGGTCTTTTGAAAGTACGCTTCATACTATTAAGGGCATAGAACAGCTTGTACCGAAAAATAGATGGGATGCTTGCCAAAAGAAAATTCAGTCTATGGAAAATTTAGAAGAGGCGATAGGAGATTCTGATTTGGTTATTGAGGCCGTCCCGGAAGATTTGACTCTTAAGCTCGAAGTATGGGCGGATATCGGCCTGAAAGCCAATCCAAATGCTATCTTATCAACCAATAGCTCCTCTATACCGGTTTCCCGATTGGAGAAAAGTAGTGGGAGTCCTGAGCGGTGTCTAAACTTACATTTTTATATTGGGATGAATATGGTGGATGTAATGGAGGGAACTAGAACGCTGCCGCAGGTGATTAAAAAGGGAATTAGTTGGGTACGCTCTCTCGGATGCATTCCTCTTACGGTGAAAAGGGAATTATTAGGGTTTTGCTTCAACCGGGTCTGGCGAGCAGTTAAACGCGAAGTATTGAGCATGTGGGCAAATGGTTTTGTGGATTTCCGAGATGTAGATCGAGCTTGGATGATCTTTAATGGTATGGGAAAAAGTCCAGACCGCTTCGGCCCCTTTGCGCTTATGGATAAGGTGGGACTTGATGTCATCTATGATATTGAAATGGTTTATTATAACGATTCAAAAGATCCTAAAGATTACCCACCAAAGGAAATTAAGGAAAAAATCGAACGAGGTGAATTAGGCGTCAAGAGTGGAAAAGGCTTTTACTCATACCCGGATCCAGAGTATCTGAACCCTGACTTTTTGGATCCTTAAGCTGGAGGAGATATGAAATCCGTAAAAACAATTATTGCGAATGCAATACTCGCTGGCCAAACAACTTTATCCGAATATGACAGCAAAAGGATTCTTGTCGAGTACGGGATTCCGACGACTCAGGAATTTCTAATCGACGAACTTGCTGCAGCCGAGCAAGCTGCAGAACAGATCGGCTATCCGGTGGTTCTAAAAGTTTGTGCAGCCGCAGCACAGCATAAGACCGAGCAGGAACTCATTGAGCTGGGAATCGGTAATGGGGTCGAATTAAAGAAGGCCTATGATCGTCTGTCCGCCAAAGCCCGGGACCTTGACGGGGGGATTCTGGTCCAGGAAATGGTCCGGGGCTCCCGTGAACTGGTGGTGGGCTTAAACCGGGATGAACAGTTCGGGCCCTGTGTTATGTTCGGTCTGGGCGGAATTTTCACCGAAGCCCTGGGAGACGTATCTTTCCGGGTCGCACCTTTAGGCTCACAGGATGCCCGGGAAATGACGACCGAAATTAAGGGGTCTAAAATTTTAAAGGGACTTCGCGGGCTTGAGCCAGTTCGGATCGATCAACTCAGCCACTGCCTCCAACAGCTGGGTCAAATCGGTCTCGACCATCCGGCAGTCCGCGAAATAGACGTCAATCCGTTGATTATCCGCAATGGGTGTCCCGTGGCCGTAGACGCCCTGATCGTATTGCAGAGACCCCAACCAGCGTCGCTGGAGGAGAAATTTGTCAGCGGGAATTTAACAAAATTGTTCGAACCGCAAAGCGTCGCTGTTATCGGAGCTTCAGGCACCCCACACAAAGCAGGCAATGACGTCATTCAGAACATTTTGGCCAATGAATTCGAAGGTCAACTGTACCTGGTCAATCCCAAGGGCGGCGAAATTCTGGGACACCGGGTATATCCGTCGATCCAGGATTTGCCGGGAAAAATCGACCAGGCTATCATCATATTGCCTGCTTCGGCTACTCCGCAGGCCATCAGGGAGTGTGCTGCGAAGGGGGCGGGAGCCGTTGTCCTGGCTGCCAGCGGATTTGCCGAGGTGGATCAGCAGGGAGAGGAACTCCAGCAGGAAACGATTCAGGCCATCCGCGATTCAGGGGTTCGAGCGATTGGTCCCAATACATCCGGACACACATCGACGCCTCACAAATTCACCTCAAGTTTTTTTCCGCTTGGGAAAATTCCGCGCGGCAAAATTTCCTACCTAGCTCAGACCGGAAATTTCGCCACTCATACCATGCGATATATCATGACCGGTGAACACTTCGGCGTTGCCCGGGTGCTGGGTATGGGCAACAAACTGGATGTGGAAGAAAGCGAGGTGCTGGAATATTACGGCCGGGATCCGGAAACCGAGGCCATCTTTATCTATCTGGAAAGCTTTAAAAGGCCGCGGCGTTTTCTGGAAGTCGCCCGCAAGGTGACGCGTGTCAAGCCGGTGATCCTGCTGAAGGGGGGGGCTACGGCCGAAGGGTCCCGGGCGGCTGTGGCCCATACTGCAGCTCTGGCGTCGGACGATAGAATTATCGAGGGGGTCCTGCGGCAGGCCGGTGTGGTCAGAGTCTATAAATATTCCCACCTGATTCTGGCCGCCAAGGCGATATCCGCCATGCCTCTGCCCCAGGGTAACCGGGTGAGCTTTTTAGCACCCTCGGGCGCCATGCTTGTCTGTATGACGGACCTTTGCCACCGGCGCTGGGGGCTGGAGGTGCCGGCTCTGGAAGAGAAAACCCGCCGCCGTCTTCAGGACATCAGTCCCGCCTTCATTCGGATGCGAAATCCGGTGGACATCTGGCCGGCCGCCACGGCGAGCGGTGTGGGAGGCGCTTATCGGGAGGGTGCCGAAGCGGTGCTGAAAGACGCCAACATCGATGCCGTTGTAATGATTCTGATGATTACCGATGAAACCGGTGTACCGCCCCTGGATTTTATTGTAGAACTGGCTCAGCAATATCCGGCCAAACCGCTGTATGTCACATTTTCCGGGCAAAAAAAACACATGGACGCCGCCAAAGCCTATCTGGAGCCCCGGGGAGTGCCCACCTTCCCGCTGATTGAAGAACCCTTTGAAGTCCTGAGTATCCTGGCCCGCTGCCGCCAAGCCCTGGATAGATAAATTGCAGGCGTTCACGCTCTCCAAGTTTTATGCGATGACCGGCTGACGGGTGGGCTACACCGTTGCACCCAAAGCGATCATCGACGAGATGGAAAAGCTCATGGAGCACATGGTATCCGGCGTGACCGCCGTTGCCCAGAGAGCCGCCCTATCGGCCATTTCCGCCCCCCCCAGGACTGTGTGCGGTGTGTGCGGGAGATGGTGGCTACTTATGATAAACGGCGGCAACTTGTCCATGAGGGCCTCAATGACATCGACGGGATTCATTGCCTCAAACCGGAGTTGACTTTTTATGCCTTTCCGAACATATCGGGCTGTGGGATGTCGTCGTGGGAGTTTGCTAAGTATCTCGTCAGGGAACATAGCGTGGCAGTGGTGCCGGGAAGTATCTTTGGGAAAAGCGGGGAGGGATATATTCGCGTGTCATTTGCCGTAGATACTGAAAGACTCGAAGACGGGATATCAAGGATAAAGAAAGGTGTTGATTTTCTTCGACAGAGAAAGTATTGAAGATACAGCAAATACTTTATTAGATCTGCCGTGATGTTCAATGAAAATCTTGCAGACAAACCTATTAATGCGCCAGGAAGCGATTTCAGGTTTTTTGTCTACGCCACTTACCGGATGGTTTCAAACTCGATTAGTGATAGGTAAATCGATCAAAGAGGGAAGATAGTTGTGAGTACCCATAGCGCAGAAAGAGCCCCCAATATTCTTGAGGTAGAGAATCTATCAAAAGCCTTTAAGGGCTTGATGGCTGTAAATAATTACCACTTGAAGTTGCGCCGGGGGGAAATCCTGTCCATCATCGGTCCAAACGGAGCCGGCAAGACCACGGTCTTCAACCTGCTGACCGGATATGTCCGTCCAACACACGGGACGATTCGACTCTTGGGTGACGACATAACCAGCATGTCTCCGGATAAAATTAGTATGCTCGGCATCGGTCGTACGTTTCAGAATATTCGTCTCTTTCCAACCATGACGGTATTGGACAATGTCAAGGCGGCACAGCAGGCGCATGACCCGGACAATCTTCTTACAACATTGTTGACCCTGCCCTCGTTTGCTGCCCGTGAACGCAGGTTGAATCAGCGATCACTTGAACAGCTGGCATTGTTCGACCTCGATGGCCAGGCTGAGGTATACGCAGACGCCCTGCCTTACGGGGATCAACGCCGGCTGGAAATCGTACGGGCACTCGCTTTGCAACCCAAGCTGCTGCTTCTCGATGAACCAACAGCGGGTATGAATCCAATAGAGAGCATGAAGGTGCTGCACCTCATCCAGCGGATTCGCGATTTGTACGATCTGACCATCGTGATTGTCGAACACAATATGCCCGTTGTCATGCAACTTAGCAAGCGCCTCCAGGTATTGAGCTATGGTGAAATCCTCGCCGAGGGATCACCGGAAGAAATCCGCAATAACCCAAAGGTGATCGAAGCTTATTTGGGAGTTGAGACAGATGCTCAGGTTTGAAAACGTTCATGTTTACTACGGCCAGGTACATGCCCTGAAGGGAATCACCGGAGAAGTTAATGAAGGCGAACTCGTCGCAATCCTTGGATCCAATGGCGCCGGCAAATCCACCACCCTGATGAGTGTTTCGGGTATCATGAAAACACGCATCGGCAAAATCTTATACGAGGAAAAGGATCTGGCCCAGGCAAGCCCATACGACATTGTGAAACTGGGCGTGATTCAATGTCCCGAAGGAAGACATATCTTTGGCGGCTTGACAGTCCGAGAGAATTTGCTTATGGGCGCCGTGCGACGCCGGGATCGTAGCGAAGTAAAGAAAGATATCGATTGGGTTTGTTCGCTTTTCCCGTTACTCGGCGAGCGGTCAGGACAGACCGGAGCGACATTGAGCGGCGGCGAGCAGCAAATGCTGGCCATCGCACGATCACTAATGGCGCGTCCGCGCTTGTTGATGCTAGACGAACCGTCGCTTGGCCTGGCCCCGGTTATCGTACAGACCATTTTCGATGTGATCAGAAAGTTGCATCAGCAAGGGGTAACGATTCTGCTGGTCGAACAAAACGCACGCAAAGCTCTGCAGGTTGCAAGCCGTTGTTATCTGATGGAGACCGGAAGGATTGTACTGAGCGGTACCGTCGAAGAATTGCGCGGCAATCCGGAAATTGAACGTTTGTATTTAGGGGGATAGGTCCAATGACATCTGTCGAGTTTTTCATTCAGCAAGCGATCAATGCGATCAGCATCGGCAGCCTTTATGCGCTCATGGCCATCGGACTGGCAATGGTGTTCGGGATCTTGCGCCTGATCAATTTTGCACACGGAGACCTCATCATGGTCGGCAGCTATGCCGCTCTGATGCTTCTGGGGGCGGGTTCGCCGTTCTGGCTGGCAGCATCCGCCGGCATTGCCGCCAGCACAATCGCGGGACTCATCATGGAACGTATCGCTTATCGTCCAATCAGGGGTGCGCCGGATGTGGCGATGTTGTTGACATCGTTTGCCGTGACCATCCTGCTCGAAAATGCAGCGATCCTGATTTTCAACCCCACTTCGAAGCCGTTCCCCGCACCGGCGATGTTGAAGAACGCTTTGCAATTCGGCCACTTGAGGGTCGCCAGTGTTGATATCGTTGCGATTGTCGTGGCTTTCATACTGCTGGTGTTGCTGACACTGTTTGTCACCCGCACCGAAGTGGGTATATCGATGCGAGCGGCCTCCGAAGACCTGTTGGCTGCCCGGCTGGTGGGTATCAACGTCAATGTAGTGATCGCTTATGCTTTCGCCATCGGCTCTATGCTGGCCGGTGTAGTCGGCATCCTGTGGAGTATTCGCGTCGGCAAGATCGACCCGTTCATGGGGTTTTATCCTGTGCTCAAAGCGTTCGTGGCATCGGTTATCGGTGGATTGGGCAGTCTACCCGGGGCAGTGTTGGGGGGCTATGTTTTGGGCATCCTGGAAATTCTGCTGCAAGGGTTGCTCCCTGCATCGCTGACGCCCTTCCGTGACGCATTCGTGTTTGCCGCCCTGATTATTTTATTGTTGTTCCGGCCCAACGGGATTCTGGGTTCTACCGAAAGGGAGAAAATCTGAGATGCAACGCCAACGACTTTACAACCTGCTCACCGTGGCACTTCTATTGACGGTGACCGTCGGGGGCCTATTTTATACTCAACTGGCAGCCAGCGCTTATATCCAACGTATCATCGTCGGTCTGGGAATCAGCATTATCCTTGTCGTCAGCTTGAATCTCTCCAATGGCTTTACCGGCGTTTTTTCTCTCGGCCATGTCGGATTCATGGCTATCGGTGCATACACAGCAGCTATTCTGACATTACCACTATCCCTTAAACGGGTCAATCTGCCGGACCTGCCGGATTGGTTGGCTCATGTCCAACTGTCATTTCTGCCGGCTACGCTGATTGGTGCAATATTGGCCATGATCATTGCGCTGCTGGTCGGGCTCTCGTTGATGCGGCTCAGCGGTCCTTATGTGGCTGTCGCAACGTTGGGATTCCTTGTGATCGTTCAGGTGATCCTGGTGAATTGGGCCTCTATTACGCGGGGCTCCCGCACATTCTCGGGAGTGCCTTCATTCACAACGCTTTGGTGGGTGTGGGTGTGGGTCATCATAACCGTATATACTATCTGGCGGCTGGTCCACTCTTCATATGGACGGTGCTTGATGGCTGTCCGTGATAACGAGATTGCAGCGCAATCCCTCGGAATCAGCGTGGTCCGATCTCGCCTTATCGCCTTCTGTGTCAGTGCTTTTTTTACGGCAGTTGCCGGTTCCTTATGGGCGCATTTTATCATGTCATTTTCGCCCAAGGCTTTTTACTTTGTGGAAACATTCAGCATTATTATGATGCTAGTTCTGGGCGGCTCAGGTTCGGTCAGCGGGTCCATCGTCGGTGCCGTTTTCGTTACGGTTCTGTCCGAGGTCCTGCGGAATGCAGAGCGGGGTTTGAGTATCGGTTCTTTCCACATTCCGCCCATGTATGGAGCCAGTCAAATTTTGGTTGCCATAGTATTTATTGTGGTGATAATCTTTCGGCCAAAGGGATTACTTGGAGATCGTGAAATCAATTTTAACCGGTGGTGGTCCCTGCTGCTGCCACCCAAAAACCGAAAAGGAGGACTTTAAAAATGAAGTGCCATTTTAACGCGTAACTTGGTAAGCTGACAGAAAAGGCGTTTGCATTCCGGAGAAAAGAATGCAAAAAACTTAACCACAAAAGACAAGGAGTAACCCCATGAAAACACGTTTCCCCATGGCGACACTGGCTTTTATGGCCTTATTGGTAAGCGCATTGGTTGCACTGACCACACCGGCCGTTGCAGGATCCATCAAAATTGGTGCCATTTACAATCTTACGGGAGGGATGTCTTCGTTAGACGTGCCCGCATCCAACGGCGCCAAGTTGGCGGTAAAGGAAATTAACAATGCTGGCGGTGTACTGGGCCGTCAACTATATCTGGGCATGTACGATGGCAAGACCGATGCCGCGACAATCGGAAATGCAGCAACACAGTTGGTCGAATCCGACAAGGTCGTAATTATGATCGGCTTCACAGATTCAGATATGACCCTGGCCGCTGCACCCATCGCAGCTAGGGCTGGCATCGTTTTTCTTACCTCCGGCGCGACGTCACCCAGATTGCCGGAGCAAGTACCCGAATACTTGTATATGGCCTGTTTCGGTGACAACGTTCAGGCCGCCGCTGCAGCCGAATTTGCATACAAGACTCTTAAAGCAAGAACATCCTACTTGTTGATTGATAAAGGGATGGAGTATACCTTGGGGCTTGGGAAATATTTCAAAGAGCGTTTTATCGAGTTAGGCGGCAAAATCGTTCTGGAAGATACTTATCAGACAGGTGATACCGATTACTCTGCCCAGATCACCAAACTCAAAAGGCTGAGTTCCCTACCTGACATTCTGTTCATCTCAGCTGGTCCTGATGAAGTTGGCGTCATTGTCAAACAGTTTCGTGAGTCCGGAATCGAAAAACCCATCGTCGGTGGAGACGGCTACGACACGCCACTGTTGATCCAGATAGCCGGAAAAGGCGCTGATAATACTTATTTTTCCACCCATTCGCTGATGGATGCTCAACTGGGCACTGATGCCGTGAAAAAATTCATTGCTGCATACCAGGCCGAATACAATGCCCCACCGGAAAATGCGT
>JAJRVC010000337.1 GCA_024277475.1 Deltaproteobacteria bacterium | reverse complement strand
GCCGGAGAAGTTGCGTTGGAGGTAAAAATGATGGGAGAAGTTGCAGTACCCCGGGCGGAAAGCGCACCATAGTATTTTTTGGAGCTATTGTTATACCCGATCGTGAGCCCGGTTCCCGGCTCGAAACGGATCTGCGCCCCCGGTTCGATGGTTAAGGTTGCCGTGGCGCTGTTGTAAGCCGAATAGCGGACGGCAATGTTGCCGGCCACGACATAAGGCAGGCTCTGATTGGCCCATGTTCCGGTTGAAGTAACTCTACCGCCTCTTACTTTAATGCAGTTTTCGGCGTTTCCGGTGCCGGAATTTGCGACGATTTTCTTTACATTGTTGGGATAGACATTTAGGGCGGGACCGCCGTTGTCGATGAAGTCGTTGCCGGTAATTGAAGCCGCGGAAGTGTCATCACCGTAGATTCCATCCTGACCGCTGCCGGCGATCGTATTATTGGCGATATCGGGAGATGCACCGTTCAGATAAATTCCGTAACCACTGCTGAAGCGGATGGTGTTGTTGAGGATGGCCGGCGAAGCGCTCTGAAAATAAAGATTGGTATTGTTGGTGTGGCCGCCGTATTCAACCACACAATGCTCCAGTACCGTCAGGCTGTCGACGGAATAATTTTGAAAATAGATTCCCTTCCAATCACCGGGAGCCGGAGAAGTTGCGTTGGAGGTAAAAATGATGGGAGAAGTTGCAGTACCCCGGGCGGAAAGCGCGCCATAGTATTTCTTGGAGCTATTATTATATCCGATTTTAAGCCCGGTTCCCGGCTCGAAACGGATTTCCGCCCCGGGCTCTATGGTTAAGGTTGCCGTGGCGCTGTTGTAGCTCGAATAGCGCACGGTAATGTTGCCGGTAACGATATAAGGGCTGCCGGCCAGGGTCCAGGTTGTATTCTGCGTGATGTTGCCGCTGACAACTGTTTCAGCGTGTAGACCCGATGGAAGGAAAAACAGGATGACTAAAAAAGCAAGGGAGGGCAATAGATTAAGGGACGGCCTAACTATACTCCTCCTCATAAAAAATTTAAACCGACTCAATAAAAAATTCAAAGCTGGATTGCTTGATCGATTGCTCATCATAAAGTTTTCCCCTCCATTAGGCCCTTCGCGGGCTTTATCTGAAAACCTGTTGTAAGGAACTGATTAACGTCGAACACGCGAACGTTGAATGAATGTATTCTTTCTGTTTTAAAAATAATTCAGCAACCTGTCGGGTTGTAGCCGAAGGCGAAGCCTGAAGTGTTCCCACTTTTTCCGGGCGCCGCCTCTGAAAAAGTTTAGTGTCCCCTCTCAATTATTTTTGTGTATTTTGTGCCTTTTTGCGGCCCAATCAATCTTCAGTTTCCTGACTGCAGGGCCTGCATTTCCTGTTTGTCTCGATACGGCTGTCCCGTGGCAGCCAGGAAAGTATTAGATATTTTAGGTAGCGTTTATAGCCGGCAACACCGCCCTGCAGCCAAAAAGCATTGACACCGGCGGCGGCCAATATTTTATTTACTCCACTATCCATGGCACCGGTTTGATTGAAAACGACAACAGAGACAAAGGGTTGATTTTTGTGATCGGCAAGGATGCGGTTAAGCTTTCGCAGCCCTTCACCCCGTTCAGCAGAAACAGGAATGTGACTTGAATAAGGCATCAACTGTCTGGAGGTTTGCGTTTGAACCGGCGAAATGTCAATCGTCAGGGTGGTTTCATAATCTTTTTGCCGTAAAAATTCCCGGGGAGAGACCCTTTTCATTTCTTCCAGGGCGGACAGGTCCCCCACAAGCGGCCCTTGCCTCTGTTTCCAGGCGGATAGACCCCCGTCTAAAATGAAGGCTTTAAAGCCCAGCCCCTCAAGGTTGCGGCACGCGATTTCCAGCCGACGGTAAAGGAACCCCTCGTTGATCAGAACAACGGGGAAAGACTTTAAAAAGACCTTGGTTTTGACTGCATACAGGGGGATGTTGAGGGAACCGGGTATCTGCAATCGTGCGAAGTCTTTCGGGTTGCGTACGTCTACGAGGGATATTTTTTGTCTTTGTTTTAATTTGTAAATAACCGCATCCGGCGAAATTGCAAAAGAAGGCTCATGCCGCCGGGGTTTGCGATTGGAGAGCACCTGCGGGATGGCGGAAAGGCTAGTATTGGTTTTATTTGCTTTATGGGCTGTAGCGGTTCCAGCAGCAGCCGGAGCCCGGAAGGACAAACCCAGTATCAGGGCCGTTGTGATCAGAAGGCTTCTACTGCTAATTTTTTTGTTGAATTTCATAACCCTCCCTGTCTCCGTGATGGTCAATCAGGAGCGTGAACCCTGTCCCGGATGAACCGGAAAAGTGTTAAGTGAACTAAAGTGTGAAGTGACTAAAGTTGATGTGGCCGCAAAAAGGCACAAAAAACACAAAATAAAATTCCACACTTTATAATTTCAAAATATTGTAATTGACGCTGCAACATTGGGGTAAAGTTCCCTATTCGGCGTTGCTTAATGATCCATATCGACCTCAACTGCGCTGGTCTCACCAGCATGGATCTGAATTACGGGGGTCCAGTGTTGCAGACCGTTTTCATCAAGGCGGAATTTGAAGGCCCGATCCGGCAAGATAAACTCGGCGTTGCCGTACGAGTCCGTAATTTCACTCCATCCGAGATAAGAACCGCCCTCACTGAACAGGTAGACCTTAACACCGGAACCCTCCCCACCGGTGCTCCGGGCATGGATTGCAGCCAGGCCCTGGTCGATCGTCACCGTTGTATCCTGTGACCGGAAATCTTCGGACCAGAATTGGTGGCCCAGATAATCGAGCCGGACTTTATAACCCCGGTCGGGCAGGCTGAACATCACCTGACCGTCGCCGGCCGTCACCTGGTTCAGGCCCAGGTAGGTATCTGTGGGGGAAAACAGGTAGACCCTGATCCCTTCAATGGGGGACGGCAGGCCTTGGAATGATCCCCGGGCGGTTATTTCAACCTGCCGGTGGATTATGGGCATCTGCAGAACAGTGTCTTCGGTTACCGGAACCTCTTCGCTCCAGAACTGATAACCGAGGTAATCCACTCGCAGCTTGAAGACGTCTGCGGGCACCCTGAATTCGACCTGTCCGAAGGCATCGGTTGTTGCGCTGCGGCCAAGATAGGTGCCGGCGGCATTGAAAAGATACACTCTTAATCCCGGCATGGGTAAGTCATCGTCTTGTTGCACGGTCAGCTGCATCGATCCACCGCCGGCGTCAATCCGGACAAAATTGGTCACGCCGCCGGAAACCTTGAGGCTATCGCTCCAGTAGCGGCCGGCCAGGATATCGGCCCTGAACTGATACTCACAGCCAACCGGAAGATCAAAAGACACAATACCCGCCGTATCCGTCTCTTTGTAGCGGCCGAGATAAGTGTCAGCGGCCGAGAAAAGATAAACCCTGATACCTTCGGCAGCACCCGCACCCGTGGTCACGGTGACTGGCACGGTCTCATGTGAAATGGCCATATCCGTCGCCATTACCGCCGGCACCGCAGCCTCATTACTCCAAAATCGGGTTCCGAGATAATCCACCCGGAATTTAAAATTTCCGTCCGCCAGGTCAAAAAAGACATGACCGTTGGCGTCGGTGATCCCATACATGCCCAGGTAGGCGTCCTCCGCACTGAAGACATAACACTTGACTCCCACCAGGGGGCCGGCGTCACCTTTTACAACCGATACGGCAAACCTTCCGCCGCCGGTTGATATCGTGACCAAATTCTGCTGACCGGCGGACACCCATGCCGCATCACTCCAATATCGGTTGCCCTGATAATCAGTGCAAAATTTGTATTCGCCCTGGGGCAGCCGCAAAATTGTTTTGCCGTCGCCGTCGGTGGTTTGACGGATTCCCAGATACGAACCGGAGGCTGAAAATACATACACCGGCTGATCCGCGGCGGGAAAGCCACCACCGGTTACGATGATTTCGACATCGGCCATGGGGATGGTGACGGTGGGGTCGGTCCAGGTGAAGGCCTCCGACCAGTATTGTTGCCCCAGAAAATCCGCCCGGAGTTTATAGGGTTGCCGGGGCAGACGAAAGCGGGCCTGTCCGTTCTCATCGGTGACCGTTTTTTTGCCAAGGTATGAATCCGACGGCGTAAAGAGATAGACGTTTATAGCGGCCAACGGCTCGAAACTTTCAGCAGTCTCGCCGTTTAGGGTGACAACCGTATCCCGCTGGGCGATGGTAAAGTCAATATTTGTATCCAGGATCACAGGGGTTTCAGGGCTCCAGAACTGGTAACCCAGAAAATCACTTCGTACTTTATAGATGCCTTCGGGGACTGCAAAGGCGACACGCCCCATGGAATCGGAAACCTGGCTGGATCCCAGGTAGCTGTCGTTTTGACTGAAAAGGTAGACCTTGATCCCTGCCAGGGGAACATCCGGTTCTTCCTGCAACGTCACCTGGAAAATACCGCCGCCGGCCTCCAGGTCAATGGCGGTCGCGCTGCCGGTGGTGAGGGTGATATCCTCACTCCAGTACTTTCCGCCCAGGATATCCGCTCTGAATTTAAATGATACGCCGGTCGGCAGCTGAAAGGTTACCTGCCCGGTTTCATCCGTCTTTTGATTGCGGCCGAGATAAGCGCCGTTCACCGAAAAAAGATATACCCTGACGCCCTGCAATGTGCCGGCGCCGGTGTTTACGACCAGTTCAGCGCTTTCTTCGCTGATGACGACAGCTGCTTGATAGGTACCGGGTAACCGGATCGAATCAGACCAGAAATGGTAACCTAAATAATCGAGGCGAAATTTATAGCTGCCATCGGTGAAATCCGCTGGATCAAAAAGGGCTGTTCCGGTTCCATCCGTAACGGCACTTTTCCCGGTATAAGAACCGAGTTCCGTGAAAGCATAAATCCGCAAATTGGAAAGTTCGCTACCGCGGCTGGTCGATACCTTAACGGTAATTTCGGCCGGTGGTTCATCCGGTCCGGTATCCTTGACAAAAAAGGAGGCTGTCTCCATCCAACCGCCGGTCAGACCTTGGGCATCTTCGGCCCGGGCTCTCCAGAAATAGCGGGTTTTATCGGCCAATTCCACAGGAAGCGTCCATTGTGCAGTCGCAGACACGCCTTGTTCAATCAGGGTAGTGAGGCTCTCATCACTATAAACTTCAAATCGGTAGGAAAGGGTGTCGGCATCCGGGTCAATGCAGGGATTTAAATCCAGCGAGGGTGTCAAGGCTCCGACCCAGGCGCGGGCGCCCGGATTTCTGAGTGTCGGTGACAACGGGGTCTCGTTTGCGGTATTGACAAAAAATGCGCCCGGCACCCAACCGCTTTCCGCCGACCCGTTGCCGGCCTTGACCCGCCAGAAATACCAGGTGTTGTCTTCCAGCCCGGAAACAGGCCAGACGGTAACATCGGTCCCTGCTGCTATTTCCCCGGATGTAAGCTTTGCCGGGCTGTCAAAAGTGTCGACTTTGTCCAGTTCAAAATAATAGCTGTGGGGTGTCGCATCCGGTGAATGAGTCACAGTTAGATCCAGCCGGCGAAAGGCGACTTGACTATTGATGGCCGGAGATACCGGCTGCGGGACATCCGGCACCCCAGCGGTTGTGTCGACCAGAAAGGAGACCACGGCGGTCTCAGTTTGGCGGCCGTGATCATCGCTGGCCACGGCACGCCAGAAATACCAGGTATTATCTGCAAGCGTCGAATGAACCCTCCAGGAAGTGGTGCCATCCGGTCCTGCGGCAATGCCGGTTTCGGAAACCACCAGGCGGTTCAAGGTATTGTCGTCATAGACCTCAAAGGCGTAAGTGACCTCATCTTCATCCGTGTCCATGGCATTGGTGACTTCCAGTACAGGTGTGCGGCTATCGACGACCCTATCGTCGCCGGGACTGCTGATGTAAAAAGGTCCGGGAGCATTATTCGTCGTGTTGACAAAAAAAGTGCCGTACGTCCATAAACTGAAGCTGTAGCCATCGGTGGCCCTGACGCGCCAATAATAGCGGCTGTCGTCGTCGAGAGTTTCCGGTACGCTCCAGGAAGTCGTTGCGACGCCCTGGGCTGCGTCATGGGTGCCTGCTATCCCGGCAATCAGTGCGGAATCGGCGAAAACCTCGAATTCATAGGTCAAGGCGTCACCGTCATCATCAACACTGTTCTCTATCTCTAGCTCCGGTTGCACAATATTGACGTCTGCATCCGTCCGGGGGAAAATAATTACGGGGGTGGTCGGTGCATGTTCTTCGAGGGCCGGATTGGAGCCATATAGAAATTCCGTCCGGTCCGAAAACCCATCCTGGTCAAAATCCCCCGTTCCATCGCGGTCCAGGGACCCAAAGTGCTGCATCTCCCAGGCATCCGACAGGCCGTCCCCATCACTGTCGGAGATCGAGTTGATCGTCAGGACTACTCGCCGGGTATCGGCAAAAAATCCATCCGAGGCTTTAAAGATGATTTCATAGGTGCCGGCCTGGCCTGGTGCGGGCGTCCAGTTAAAGAGGCCGCTTCCGGTGCCCGGATCCGTAAAATTCGCACCGGCCGGAAGAGGTGATGCCGAAAGCAGGGGGGTTGTTCCGTTAGGATCGTCGGCCGCCACCACAATTGAAACCGGCAGGCCTTCGAGGCCTGTGCGGTTTTCAATAAAGGTGAGCACCGGCGGAAGCGGTAAATCGTTTGCTTCCGCAAATTTAATCGCGTAAGTGCCGGTGGTATCGACATCGAATAGATTGAAAAAGTGCTGCCGGCTGTTGTCTTCGTTTCTGTCCGCAGACATCCAGACGTTTTCAGTTTTGATGATTTTTCCATCGGATCGGATAACGTCCTTAATCTTTTTTTCGCCCCCGAAGGGGTCATCGAGTTTTAGATACACGAAGCCGGGGAGCTGACCTGTCGTCAGGGTGCCTGTATTGCCCGTGACCTGCAGGGTTGACGAGCCGGATTGATCGGTGACCTGGGTTTCCACGGCATCAGATTCATAAACCCGGTAAAGATCAACGTCTTTGGCCAGGAAATCCCGCACCGTATCCCGGCCGGGAAGGTCCACCCAAACATCATGGACCAGAAAATGAGTCCGTGCGTCTGATATCAAGGAGGTAAGTTCTCCGCCAAGCTCATCAGAATGAGAAAAGCCGGCTGTAAATTCAACGAACTTGCCGGACAGCGTACAGCTCATATACCAGCGGGCAGTTGCGGCACCGTCAGGTGGAATATCACCCATGTCTACCAGGAGGGTGTCCACGGATGACTTCCCGTTGACCTCACTGTCTTCAATATTAAAACCGATCAAAAGACCTTGCTCATTTTCAACAATTTTTGGCTGGGCCGAATCAATTTTCAGATTTTTCGCCAGACCATGGCCGGTGTTGCTAACCCGCAAGCCCAGAGAAAAGGGTTCCGGTGGTTCAATCTCAGACGTAAAGGCATCATCGCCGTAAACATCAAGGGGTAGAAAATAATCCAGGGCAATTTCCGGCATGGGTTTGACGAAAATATAGTCAGGCGTTACTTCGGTTATCTGCTCTTCACCGGAGAGAGTATATGACAGCCGGGCGCCTACATGATAAAGCGTGCCGGATTCAAGGCCGTTGGATGATCCAGGGGATGGAACGATCAACCAGTGGATATCGGCAGTCGTCGAGGGCAACACCGTGCCGCTGCCGCTAACATCATCGATGTTTTCGATGGAATCCAGGCGAATAAAGAAAAGCGCATCGGTGTTTTCCGGATCGGAGCCGGCCGCAACCGGGCTGCCGTCCGCGTCGGTAAAGAGGACATCCACCCGGACGTTTTCCAGGGTAATGTGCGACAACCCGTTTTTTAACCTCAGGTGAGCATCAAAGGCCTGGCGCTCCAGGGTCAACTCCTGCTTAATCTCGATTTTCACCCGGGCGCAAACCGAGTCGACGGCCGAAGAAACGGATGGATTCATTACGACCAGTCCGATCAGTAGCGTAAAATATAAAGCTGTTCTGCTATTGAAGAAGTATGCCTTTCCCATTTTCCCCTCCTGGGTGCAGATGTCAGGTGCCAGATGACGGATGACAGATGTCAGATGACAGAGTACAGATGTCAGAGTACAGAGTACAGATGACAGGTGACAGATGACAGAGTACAGATTACAGAGTACAGATGACAGATGTCAGAGTACAGATGACAGAGTACAGATGCCAGCCCGCCGCAGGACTGACGGTCATTTTGATCGATAAAAAGACTTGGCTTTGCGAAGTCTCATACGAGTATAAAAAAGCGAATATCGAATACTGAATATCGAATGCCGAGGGAATGTATTCTGTCTATTTTATAGAAAAAACTGAGCAAAGCGAAACCATCCTTGGCAAAGTAGGGCGGGACACCGTGCCCGCCGGGTTGGGACTATGCTCGTTAGTTCATCCTTACCTTCAAGCCTTGGCCCTTGAATCGAAAGCGGTTATAAGGGCCCATAGGGTACTCTTCAGATGCATGGATAATGCGCATGGCAATGTAATCGGCAGACTTTTGTGCCAGCACACGCTTTTGTGGATCGGCCAGTTTCCAGGTGCCGTCCTCAAAAAATTCGCCCCAGTTGTGGTAATCCCGTGCCTTTAAAATGCCGTTTTGAGGGCAAACATAACCGCCGACAGGGCGGGCGGCGATTCCGTTGGCACGACACAAGGCTACAAAAAGGTCCGCATATTCCGTGCAGTCACCTTTTTTATGTTCCAGCGCATAAAGGGCTCCGCGATTGCGGCCGGAGTAACCGCTATCACCCAGATTGCCTGTCACCCAGCGAAATACTTTTTCAATGGTGGTAGATGAGTCGGGTGCATGCAGTTTGCGGGCTAGCCGATTTATGGCAGGATGATCCGATTCGATATATTTTTGGGGATTTAAATCCTGGGGCAATGGCCCTGACGGGATTGGATTGGTAGTGGCGGATACAAGCAGATCGGCTTTGATTGTAACAACACGGGAGCCGTAGGGTGGTAGATTCTCGAAGGTAAAATAAAGCACTTGATTTCCGCTGACGTCAGTGAGCAGCTGATAGGGATAATTGGATTGTAATTTAAGGCATCGCTGGCTGGCTGTTTGTTTTACGGGTGCAAAGGTCCATAGCTCGGCCTGCTTAATGACCTGGTGGGATTTGTTTTGCAGGGTAAAGCTGTATTGTATTTGCCTGGGGGTCGTATTACCGCGATCTTCCGGTAATGATCCAACGCTTTCGTCCGACTGCATCGTAGTGATCGAGGCAGCTGCCAAACAAAAAACAATTGCAGCAATGACGATTAAGGAATTATTCCTGATAAAACACATTTTGCCATTTTTTGTTTTCGCAGATGCATTTTTCAATTTAGAAGTAAACCCCCCTATATTTTTTGTCACCAAGACACGAAGATTAATTAATTTAAAAATTTATGGCCTGTGTCTTAGTGCCTTTGCAGCTATTTTTTCCGGTTCAGGTTTTCTCCGTAGTGAAACAAGTCGACTATCTCTAACAGCAATAATCGTGCAAAAACCGGAGTAATGAAAAAAAATTTCAATAATGACACCATTACAGTCTCTTAGAGCCAATGCTAAGAACTAGTAATCCGCGAGGATGTGAAAAAATTGTTTAGAAATCCGGCAATGCGTTTCACAGGTGATTGGGGAAAAAAGTCTTTAATCCAAAAGTCCGGAAATTGGGGAGATAGGCGGATGGCTGGTGTCGAAGGTCAGAGGTCAGAGGTCGGAAGTCGGAAGTCGGAGGTCGGAGGTCGGAAGTCGGAGGTCGGAGGTCAGAAGTCAGAGGACGGAGGACGGAGGAAAGTAAGGTGTGAAGGTGGGAGGATGAGGGAAGAGGGATGAGGGATGAAAGGATGAACGTCGAACATCGAACATCGAACGTCGAATTTTGAATGAAAAGGGAAAATTAGCCACAGACACACGCGGACGGACACAGACATAAAAAAAGATGGGAAGCGTGAAAGTGAGCTAAAGTTGGGAAGAAGGGATGATTGGATGATTAGGATGAACAAGGCAAAAGTTAATAAAAGCAAAATGGAGAAAAAAAGGGGGGCGCAGGTACTATAGGTTTGAAAACGTTTTGAATGACTTGAATTGATTAAAAGAATTTTCAGCCGTCATCAGGCCACTTTTTTTAATGTTCAGTTCAATACCATCAATAGACCGGGATGTGATGGCTCATTTTAAGTCCACCCCTTAGTTGCATAAACAACATGGCAAAAATTATATAATGGATTTTTTAGATATTCCCGGACTTGATCTCATAGTTTTTTCTTAATACTCTCTGAGAAAATAGATAAAGCGTAGCGTCATCAATATTCGAAGTTCAATCAATTCACTGTTCCGGCCAGGGGGAGTTTCATATGAACCCGGTCGCCGGCAGCAGAAACGGCCGGCTTAATCGAAAGGGAGTTATGACGCAACGAACCGATTCAGGTGAGGATTTGAAAAATCGATTGGGAGTTGGACCCACAATACCAAGTGGTCGGACATCTCTCTGCGCCGCCAGGAAGTTCGATAGTACCTGAGAGGATTGGCCGGGACTGAACCGGACGCAGTTCTGAGGTCGGCCTCGTAGTCGATAAACTTGTCATCCGAATAGATCGCATCGAAGAAATCGACGACACCTATCGCTGTGGGAAGCATGCCATTGGACTCGTCGAAAAGAAACGCGATCTGGTCGTAAAAACGGGCTTCCTGCCCAACGTTTGTCGCCCTGAGATCGGTCCGACCATGCGGGATTGAAAACCCAGAATTGGTGAGTGCCCGGGCCGCAACCCCGTCCGGGTCAAACATGTTGAAATCTCCGAGCAGGATCAGATTCCGGGACCACGCCCCATGCTCCGACCTGCGGTTTACCAGGAAATTTGTGAGTTGCCCGACTTCTTCTACCCGTGGTGCGTAGTCCGTCTCTCCTTTTCCCCAGAGAAGGTGGACGGTAGAGAGTATGAACTCAAACCAGCCTGACTTGAACCCTGCCATATAAGGGGTTCGTACCAGCTGTCGAGCCGGATACGCATTCCCGTCTTCGTTCTTGATCGCCGGCAAAACAATTTCTCCGGCCAGCCCGGAGAACCGGGCTTTGCGGGAGTCAAACAGATAGGCAAGCCGCTCCCTGTTCCCGGGGTCGCCGATGGTGACGTCGGAGACAATGTACCGCCACCAGGGGCCAAGCAGTTTGCAAACTATTTCCAGGTCATACAATGATTGCTTCACTTCCTGGACTGCAATCAGATCAAAACGAGAGAGGACTTCCGCAATATACCACAGGGACTCGTCGTATCGCTCAGTGCTGCCGAAGTGCTGGATGTTCCAGGTGGCAAGCAGGAGTTGTGTTTCAGACTTTGCAGGGACAAAATTCAAGCCCTGTGGGTCTTCAAGGGTTGCACGCAGATCCAACAAATTTTGCGCGGCCCTGCCAGGTATAAGACGCCGCCGATCTCCCTCCCGACGCGGATACCTTTTCATGAAGTGCTCGAAGTCGTAAGAAAGTCCCATGGGAATCCTCCTGATTAAAGTATTCTGAAACCCGAATACCATATTGGAAAATAAATGGGAAGCGCTAAATTAGACTCAGAAATACATGTCCTTTAGTTATCTAAAATTTTTACATGCAATTTTTGGCGGCCGAATCGGAGTGCTTTATGGTACTCATTCTTTCGCATCGCAATATCCACCCGGTTGCGGTAACGTTTGTTCATTCGGTCCGTTACTAAACATACGCCGATTTTATCCACGTGTAAACGCGAGCCTAAGGGCACGAAGTTGGCCGCACATCGCCTTTCTCCGTTGGCCAGGGCCCTACAAATATTTTCGCCATTAGCCGATATGCAGGGCGTATCATCTGTTTGCCTGGGGTCTCCAACATTGTAAGCCGTTACAAAACGAATGGTTTCACTTTTTACTTTGTATTGCTGATTTTTGTCGACCAGCAATTGGGACACGAGTGGTTCTGCATACGCAATCCCGAAAGCTGTGAAGGTTATAAGTAAAATGAAAAGAGTTCCGGCAATTGGAGCTAATTTTAAGATTTTGCTTTTTTCTTTTGCCCCCATCACATACCTCCCTTTGTTAGCGATAATTTAGCCTTAGCAGTAACCCCAAATGTTGCAGCCTTAAGGCTTCCATCCTGCTCTCTATAGAACCAAGAGCTTGATAAGGTTGCCATCAGCAGTCGCAAATCGCATGCCAGAAATCAATAATACCAATATGATTTAATAAAACAGATAGATATCCTGTTTTATGTTTTTAAACCCGGATAATGGATTGGGAAAAAAAATGGATAGAATGATGAAGAAAAGTTCCCATTGTCATAGGGTTTGTGGGTTGTGGGTTCAGGGTTGTGGGTTGTGGGTTCAGGGTTCAGGGTTGTGGGTTCAGGGTTGTGGGTTCAGGGTTGTGGGTTCAGGGTTGTGGGTTCAGGGGTTCTGGGTTCTGGGTTCTGGGGTTCTGGGTTCTGGGGTTCTGGGTTCTGGAGTTCTATGTTCAGGGTTGTGGGTTCAGGGGTTCTGGGTTCTGGGTTCTGGGGTTCTGGGTTCTGGGGTTCTATGTTCAGGGGTTCAGAGGTCGGAGGACAGAGGTCGGAAAGGATGAACGTCGAATTTTGAATGAATGTATTCTGTCTGTTTTATAAAAGATTTAGCGACCTGTCGGGTCGTAGCCGAAGGCGAAGCCTGAAGCGTTTCAATTCTTCGATATTCAATAACTCATTCTGCGGTTCGCTGTTCCAGCACTGTGTAGTTTTATAGAAGGACCTAAATAATGACTATGGAATTTATGCCTTAAAGTGTGAAAAAATTCCCCTAAAATTCGGAAATAATTTACCACATTTAAGTTGAAAGTTCCAACCGGATACATAATTTAACTAATTGTAATTAAAGAATATTAATTGAACTAAACAGCCTTGGCATGAACATTGTAAAAGTTGATATCAAATTGAGCCTGCACTTAATGGTGATGACTGTTAATACAAATAAATCAGTATCGGATGGGACATTTATGGAGGTGAGATATGGATAACAGGGAAAGACTTGCTCTCGCGGAAAAGGTTCAGCAGGATATTCAAAAGAGAACCCTCAATTACCGGCTGATACGAAGGAGAGAAAAGATTGAAAGAGAATTTGAAAGAATGCTTCAAAATAGATGAAGCAAATGGACCCTACCCGTCAAACGTCGGCCAGGCCGTCCAACATCTTTTATATAATTTGCCCTTCAGGGATAAAATAGAAGTTGCAATCAAAACAGAGAATGAATTGCCAAAACTTCAAAACTCACTCGGCAAATATATTCAAAATAAGTTCGGGCTTGACTCCAACATGAATTTAATTGAATCATGCCTTTCACTTTCGGATAATGGGGCAATTAATTCGCAAGAAGCCTCCCAGATAATTATCAAAGAATTCTGGAAGCAGGTAAGACCGGTCTAACCCGGTATGTTTGAAATTCCTTAACCTGTCGAGAGCCTCTTGGCCGAACGGCTTTAGCCACTTTAGTTCACTTTAGGCACTCGTATGTAATAAAACCAGCACTCCCTTTCAGGGAGGAACCAGTGCCCCCGCGGAGCGGGATCTTCGACGGGCCCTCTGGACCCGGGTATCTACTCCTTCTTGATGTCCCTGCGCTTTCGCGTCTTGCCGGCCGGCCCAACTCCCAAAATTGTGGATTTATTTCTTCGCAAACACTTAGGGCTCATTAATAGCCGAACTTTTTCTTGCTTTTAGGTTGATTTTATATAAAAAGTAGTAAGCGTTCACTGGAACGGTTACTATTAATGTTTGCTGCCGGGTGAGAATGGCAACTAACCACAACAAGAGAAAGGAGGAGGGGAAATGAAATCTTTTAAACTGGTTTTTTTGTGTTTATTGGCCCTGTGTTTGGTTTTTTTTGCATCAAACAGTTTTGCCAAGGTCACGCTGGTGTACGGCACAACCGAAAAGGTGACGGACATGGACCCGGCCAATGCCTATGACTTCCATACCTGGGAAATTTTTTACAATATTTATCAGGGACTTTTGGGTTATCCGCCGGGAAAAACCAATCTGGTACCGGGGCTGGCCGAATCCTACGAAGTTGTCGACGGCGGCAAGGGATACATTTTCAAACTCAAGGAAGGGCTGAAATTTTCCGATGGAACGCCTTTCGACGCCAAGGCCGTCAAATGGTCCATCGACCGGGTCATGCGGATTAAGGGTGATCCTTCCTGGCTGGTGACCGACTTTGTGGAGCGGGTGGATGAGCTGGATAAATACCGGGTAAAGTTTGTTTTGAAAAACCCGGTGGCCTATTTTCCTTCCCTGGTCGCAACAGTTCCTTATTATCCTTTAAATCCAAATATTTATCCGCCGGATAAAATTGTTCAGGATCCTTCTGCGCTTAAAGGTGGCAAACTGGTCGGCCTGGGACCGTATCGGGTGGCTTTTTTCAAAAGGGACCAGGAAATTGCCCTGGAAGCCAACCCCTATTACGTCGGTGAAAAACCCAAAAACGACATGATTATCATTCGGTACTTTGCGGATGCCACCACCATGCGGTTGGCCCTCGAAAAGGGCGAACTTGATTTTGCCTTCAAGTCCTTCAATCCTTCGGATATCAAGGACCTGCAAAAAATGGACAAAATTAAAACCATCAAGGGCCAGGGACCTTACATTCGCTATGTATGTTTTCAAAACAACACCGAGCCGTTCACCAATAAAATTGTACGCCAGGGTGTGGCGGCCGCCATCAATCGACCGGATATCATCAAAAAGGTGTTTCTCGGCCAGAATGCACCGCTTTACTCCATGGTGCCCATGGGTATGTGGACCCATACGGATAATTTTAAAGAGGTATTTGGAGACGGCAACATCGAAAAGTCCAAAGAACTGCTGGCTCAAGCCGGCTTTAATGAAAACAATAAGTTAAAATTTGAATTCTGGTACACACCCAGCCATTACGGTGATACCGAAGTGGACATGGCAGCGGTACTCAAGGCCCAGTTTGAGGCTACCGGTGTCATGGAAGTCAGTGTAAAATCCGCCGAATGGGCCACTTACAAGGAAAACTGGCGCAATCAGCTGATGCCCGTCTATCTGCTGGGCTGGTACCCGGATTACATCGATCCGGACAACTACACGGCCGCTTTCGCCGGTACCGCCGGCTCCAAGGGCAACGGTATCTATTTTTCCGATCCGACCTGGGATGCGATGTTTGTGGATGAGCAGAAAGACCCCGATGAGAGCGCCCGGGAAGCGATCTTTAAAAAAATCCAGCAGATGTGGACCGATGAAGTCCCGACGGCACCTATCTTTCAAGGGAGCTTGTACCTGTTCGCTCAGAAGGATATCAACGGTATCATGATTTCACCGACGCTTCAGTTCATTTATGCGCCTATTGAAAAGGCGAAATAGCAGGG
This sequence comes from Deltaproteobacteria bacterium, assembly GCA_024277475.1. Next base: position 1,826 of record JAJRVC010000337.1, on the reverse strand, counting down.
GTTTGGAGGTTCTGGGTTCTGGGTTCAGGGTTCCAGGGTTCAGAGTTCTGGGTTCCGGGGTTCTGGGTTCTGGGTTCCAAGGTTCAGAGTTCTGGGTTCCGGGGTTCTGGGTTCAGAGTTCAGAGTTCAGAGTTCTGGGTTCCGGGGTTCTGAGTTCAGGGTTCTGGGTTCCAGGGTTTAGAGGTTCAGCCCAGCCGCCGGTCAAATCAAAAAAGAAACTAATAGTTCACCGCGGAGTTCGCAGCCTCCGGCCCATAGGGCTTACCATGTGGCCTACGCCCCGGCGGGAGAACGCTGAGAAAAAAAAATTAAAATAGTCTCTGCGTACTCAGCGGTCTTTGCGGTGAGATATTTTGATGAAATTCTGTCTGGCCGGAATAGTGAATTGATTGAACGTCCATTTTTTAGCCCGTCATAATAAAGCAAACCTCAGGGAGTGAGTCAGGGTCGGGCCCCTCTCTCTCCGAGCTGTAAGCCTTACGAGCAGGAAGCCGGGCCTGGATTTTTTACTTGACTACGTAGCCTCAAAGGCTCCTCAAACTTCCATGAAAAATCTGCTCAGATACATCATCGCGCGCACATTTCTTACCATCCCCATGGTTTTTATCCTTTTGAGCATTGTTTTTGTGGTCATCCGTGTGATGCCCGGTGATCCGGTCTCCTCCATGCTGGGAGGCCATGCCCCTGAAAAAGTCATTGAGCAAAAAAAAGAAGAATTGGGACTGAACAAACCGTTGATTGCTCAATACGGCAGCTATCTGTGGCAAATCTGCCGTCTGGATCTGGGCAATTCCATGATTTTCAAACAGCGGGTCATTGACACCATCACCGACAAACTTCCGGCGACCCTTGAATTAACCTTTTTCGGCATGCTGATCACCCTGCTGGTGGGGATACCGCTGGGGGCCTATGCCGCGGACAAACGCAGGTCTGCCCAAGACTACTCCATCCGGCTATACGGTATCGTGATTTATTGTATTCCGGTCTACTGGCTGGGATTGATGCTGCAGATGATATTCGGCATCTGGCTGGATATCTTTCCGATTGCCGGCAGGACCGGCGCCCGGGTATTTGTCGCTGGTTTTGACCGAACCGGGTTGTATATTCTGGATACGATTCTGGCCAAAGATTTTGCGGCTTTGAAAGATGTATTGATTCATCTGGTCCTGCCCTCCGCTACCCTCGGCCTGACGCTTTCCGGAATTTTTATTCGCCTGACCCGGGCCAATATGCTCGATGTCCTAAAATCAGACTATATTCTGGCTGCCGAAGCCCGCGGCATCCGCCACCACCGGGTGGTATACAAACATGCTATGATGAACGCTTTTGTCCCTATTTTAACCATGATGGGGCTCCAGGTCGCCCTGCTGATGGCCGGCGCGGTGTTGACGGAGACCACCTTTTCCTGGCCCGGAATGGGGCGGCTGTTGCTGGAAAGGATTTATTTGAGAGATTATCCAACCATTCAGGGAGTCATCGTCATTTTTGCGCTGATTGTGGCCGCGGTCTCTCTGGTCGTGGATATTATTTACGCCCTGGTAGACCCGAGGGTGAGGTATTAGGGGGAATGGAGGTCAGAGGTCGGAGGGATGATGGAAGTGAACTAAAGTTTAAAGTGAGCTAAAGTTGGAGAGAAAGGAAGGTGGGAAGGTGAGGGATGATGGATGAGGGGATGAACGCCGAACGTCGAACATCGAACATCGAACGTCGAATTTTGAATGAAAGGGAAAAATTAGCCGCAGACACACACGGACCGACACAGACATAAAAAAAGATTGGATGATCAGGGAAGGGTGCAGAAAGTGACTAAAGTGAGCTAAAGTTGG
>JAJRVC010000336.1 GCA_024277475.1 Deltaproteobacteria bacterium | reverse complement strand
GTGGGAGATATTGGCCAACTTTGTTCTTTTGATGATAACTATGTTTATGTAGTGGGAAGTCATTATCCTTCATATTACGCAAAATCAATTCTAATGGCTTTTGATAAAGCTACTGGTAATTTTGTTTGGTTTGTGGAGCTTTTGCCGGATGAGCAGGCAATTTTACCTACAGTGCGGGCGATTGACACGGACAATCTGGGCAATGTTTATACCGGCCATATTGGACGCGACGGTCCTGCAAAGGTGGATAGCCAAGGCAATATTTTGTGGCAGCCGGGCAAAACTGACAACAGTTCAATGGATCTGGTATATTTCAACGGCAAGCTGTATGTGCTGATGGGTAATCGTCCCAATAAGATTTTAATATACGATGCTCAGTCTGGAGTTCTGTTGAATTAAAATTTATATAAAAACAACCAACCCCTTTGCTAAAAGGCGAAGGGGTTTTTCTTTTTTTGGCTTTTTGTTGTATAATAAAGGTGATAATAATTTAAATAAAAAATTATGCCCTTTTTGCAAAAATATCAAAAAATAATAGAGAAAAAATGGTTTTATTTTGGACTGGGCATTTTTATAACTTTACTTTTGGTTGGTTCTGTTTCATACATTGCCCAGAATGTAAAAGGAGAAAGCCTTATTAGGAGCACAAATGAAGTTAGGGAAGATTATCCTTCGCTTATTGCAGACGGCCGGGGGCATATCTACGGCGGACTGACCACCAATCAAATGCACGCCGAATCCGGGCTGATTGTGTTGGGGGGATTGTATAAGGATCCAAATACGGGGCAAGATGTACTTAAAGGCAAAGTCGGGATTGGGTTTGGCAGTGGCGAGGTGCCGCAATCTATGCTTGATGTGAAAGGAGATGTGAAGATTGATGTTTCAGGAACTAATTCTACCTCCGGGCTGATTGTGTTAGGAGGTACTAGGTATGGCGGAAAATCTTACGGACGAGTGGGGATTGGGTTTCCCGGGGGCGAAATCCCATCCGAGATGCTGGAGGTGCGGGGGAATATAAAAGTGGTGGATCGGGATGACACCGATTATGTAGAAAAAATAATCGCGCCCGAGGCGGACATTCCTCGTATTGTTAATCCAACCGTTCAAATTAGCGATCGGTTGAGTCTTAATTCTGATGGAATCAACCATCTCGAGGACAGACCGGCGGGCACCTATAGTTACTGGGCTTATGGTAACTGTCACTGTTTAGGTGCTAGAAAAAACGAGAGCCGGCTGGCAGATGCGCATAAGTTTTCGCTATCTGGCTTTGGTCGGGCTTTAAAACAGTATATTGGTTCGCTGATTCTGCCCTCAGCCTGGGCAGTGGGTCAGTGTTACACTTCAAGAAGTGATTGTATAAACGCGGGCGGTTCTTACTGTGAGGATTATGGTGATTCCTGCGTGCCGGGTCAATATGATTTTGCCATTAATTGTACTTCTGATCCCACTGCTGACGCCCAGTGCGATCCCGGCGACTCTCCAATAGCTGGAACGGAGCAGACTTATAGCTGTTGGGGTACTGAATACATTGGGAAACGGGAATGTCAGAGCAGTGGCGGCGGCGGGTTGGATTGGTATAGTAAAATCAGATTCAGTGGTTCGCCAGCGGTGGGGGAGCCGTCCCAAACCATTATTGACGATGATTTAGTGGCAGACAACAATGTGCCGTCTAATTGTGGTTGGTATGATAATGCTAGTTATACAGAGTGTCCCGATGGTGAGTTTATGGCAGGCTACGATGGCAGTAGGATAAAATGTTGTGAGTTGTAGAGTAGTTTGGCATTTAGAGATAAACGACGGAGTTTTTCTCCCCGCAGCCAAAGCCGCCTCGTCTATCTCGATCGGCAATTTTCCCGACTCTGGCGAGTCGGGCTACGGGTTTGTATCCCGGGCGGGGTGCCAGCTGAGTAGCCCCGGTTTTTGAGGCCGGGGGATTGGATTTCAAAGAAAATCGTCCCCGATTTTTGGTCAGTGGTCATTTGCCCGTTCCTGGTCGGCGTCGAAAAATCTTCTTCAGCCACATAATTATATTTGTGAAGCAGGGATTTATTCATTAATTTCCCGGTTTGAATTTGCCGATGATGAAGATATTATTATTGAGTAAACATCTGTTTTCAGTAAAAAGAAAAAGGTGAAGTCGAATGAAACTGTTACCTCAGGTCAATTCCCCGCAGGATTTAAAATCCCTCAACATGGAACAACTGAATCAACTAGTAGAGGAAATCCGGCAATTTCTGGTGGAAGTCATTCCTTCTGTTGGCGGGCATTTTGCTTCCAGTCTGGGGGTGGTGGAGCTAACCGTGGCGTTGCATTACCTTTTTAATGCCCCGCGAGACATTCTGGTCTGGGATGTTGGACACCAGGCGTACGTGCACAAAATTCTGACCGGTCGCCGGGAGGCCATGCGAACCATTCGCCAGTTTGGAGGCATTAGCGGTTTCTTGAAACGCAGCGAGAGCGAATACGATGCCTTTGGCGCCGGACATGCCAGTACTTCCATTTCCGCCGCCCTGGGCTTTGCCACCGCCCGCGATTTGAAAGGAGAGGACTACAAGGTGGTGGCGATTATCGGCGACGGTTCCCTGACCGGCGGGCTGGCTTACGAGGGATTAAATAACGCCGGCCAGGCGGGACGCGATTTGCTGGTGATCTTGAACGACAATAACATGTCCATCTCTCCCAATGTGGGCGCCATTGCCCATTACCTGAACGCCATCATTACCAATCCGTTGTACCAGAAGATAAAGAACGACATCTGGGACCTGACCGGCAAAATCCCCCCGTTGACGGAGAAAATCCGCGATCTGGCACGCCGGGCGCAGGACAGCATTAAGTCGCTTATTTTACCCGGCATGTTTTTCGAGGATCTGGGATTCCGTTACTTCGGTCCGGTGAACGGCCACAATCTGGAAGAGCTGGTGCAGATTCTGGGACGCATTAAAGAATTGAAAGGACCGATTTTTCTGCATGTGCTGACTAAGAAAGGAAAAGGTTATCCCGAGGCGGAAGAACATCCGGATAAATACCACGGGATTAAACCGCTGGTCAATGAGAAGAAGTCGCCGCTTAGCCGCGAACGCCTTTCTTACACCGAAATATTTGGGCGCACCATGGTGCAGTTAGGGGAGAGGTTCCCTGAGGTATGCGCCATCACCGCGGCCATGTGCGACGGCACCGGTTTGAACGAATTCCGGGATACCTTCCCGGAGCGGTTTTTCGACGTGGGCATTGCGGAGGAACACGCAGTGACCTTTGCGGCCGGTCTGGCAGCTTCCGGTTTGCGGCCGGTGG
>JAJRVC010000335.1 GCA_024277475.1 Deltaproteobacteria bacterium | reverse complement strand
GGGTTTACGTCTGCGAAGTACGAAAAGTACGTCTCAACGTAAACCCTTGTGCGGCCTTGCTCAGAGAAAAAATTGCTCATTTCTGAATTGGAAACTTACGCCAGTGCCCATGGATAAAAAAGGCTTCGTGGACGGGCACTACCTGAAAAAATTAGATCGATAAAACCCTGTATTCACTCAGCTTACCATCCAGTTTTTTTGCGTCTCCAACCAGTTTATCCATTTGATCCCAGAATCGCCGGCCGTGGTTTTTAATGCGGGTATGAACCAGTTCGTGCAAAATGGTGTAATCGATTAATTCATCCGGTAGTCTGACCAGGTTGATGTTCAAATTGATATTATTTTTTTCGGAACAACTTCCCCAGCGGGTTTTCTGGTTTTTTATGAATACCCTGTTGTAGTTGAAGCCGTGTTTTTGTGATAAAAGATTGAGTCGGTCGATGAGGTGTTTCCGTGCTGCTGCCTGATTGATAGGTTTGCTTTTTGATAATGCCCGGGCTTCCTGTTCCATGAGCGCCATTCTGTCCAGGTGTGTTTTTATCCAAGCGGTCTTTGATCGTGCAAACATTTCGGCTCTGTCGAAGGAAACACCGAAAGGAACGGCAACCCGGGCGCCCTCGAACGGTCTTACCGAAAGGCTTAGATGTTTTGCCCGGCGACTGCGTTCTATTAAAATGGTTCCGACACTTTTTAGCTCAACGGTTTTCGCTTCCATGTTCGCCATGCCTTTTTGTGTATTTCAATGTTTTCCGAATTTTTAACAGCCCTGATAACATATAGAATATTGTTCTTTACACTTCAAATGATCTTTTATAATAATAATCAAAAAAATATGAGAGAGGAGTTCTGAAATGGGACAACATCTACCCGGCGGCTATAATGGCAGGATCCTTCGTGTAAACCTCACCAAGGGAAAGATTACTACGGAGCAAATTAATGAGGTATTTTGCCGGAAATACATAGGAGGGGCCGGCTTTATTGCCTATTACCTCCTAAGTGAGGTGAAACCCGGCATCGATCCCCTGGGCCCTGAAAACAAACTTGTTTTTGCGTCAGGACCCCTGACGGGCATCACATTGGGAGGCTGCGCACGCCATACGGTGGGTGCGAAGTCGCCTCTGACAGGCGGAATCGCCAAATCCGAAGTCGGCGAATATTGGGGAGCTCAGTTTAAGCGAGCCGGTTTTGATGCGCTCATTATCGAGGGCCGATCGGATAGGCCTGTCTATCTTTGGATTCACAACGGTAAAGCTGAGATTAAAGACGCCGGCCATCTTTGGGGCACAAATACAAAGGAGACCCAGGAAATCATCCGATCTGAGCTGGCGGATGCCAGGATCCGGGTTGCCATGATCGGTCCGGGGGGTGAAAACATGGTTAAATACGCCTGCCTGATGCACGGGCCTTTTGATGCCGCCGGCCGTGGCGGCATGGGTGCGGTCATGGGTTCCAAGAACTTGAAAGCCGTGGCGGTAAGGGGTGATAACATGCCGCCGCCAGCCAGTAACGACGGCGTAAAAAAGATGATCGACTGGCTCAAAGAAAATGCGGAGCTTTATAAAGCCTTCTCAGATTTCGGCACCGGGTCCCCCATGGCCCGTTTTGAACAATTGGGCAACCTGCCCGTCAGGAATTTTCGCGACGGCACCTTCCCGGGCGTGGACAAGATTAACGCAGTCACCATGAAAGAGACGATAAGCGTCGGGATGGACGGCTGCTTTGCCTGCCCGGTTCGATGTAAAAAAATGGTGGCCTGTGAGGAGCCCTATCAGGTGGACCGTGCCTACGGAGGTCCGGAGTATGAAACCTTAGGGGCGCTGGGTTCAGCCTGCGGTGTCGATGATCTAACCGCCATCGCGAAGGGAAGCGAATTGTGTAATGCATATTCCCTTGACACTATCTCTACCGGCCTTAGCATCGCGTTTGCCATGGAATGTTTTGAGAACGGGTTTTTGACATCCGGAAACACCGGAGGTATCGATCTGAAATTCGGAAACGCCGTTGCGATGCTCAAAATGATCGAGCTTATTGCCCATCGCGAGGGAATTGGCGATCTGCTCGCAGAAGGTTCGGCCCGGGCAGCTGAAAAAATCGGTCATGGAACCGATGCGTATGCCGTACAAGTAAAAAAACAGGAATTACCGATGCATGAGCCCAGACTCAGCAAAGCACTTGGGCTTGGCTACATGGTGAATCCCCATGGTGCAGATCACATGGACAGCCTGATTGATATTTTTTACTGTGAGATGACTGAGCAACCCGATGTCGTCGTCGCTGACGCCCTCCCGTTAGGATTCGAACCGGCACCTTACGCGGACATCGGGCCGCGAAAGGTGGCTTTGTTTAAAGTTTTGCAAACCAAACGATTTATCGCCGACGCCCTGGTACTTTGTCACTTTCTGCCGTACTCTTACTCCCAGTATGCAGAACTCACAGCAGCGGTTACGGGTTGGGATACCAGCGTCATGGAGCACTACAGGACAGCTGAACGTATCCTCACGATGTGCCGGCTGTTCAACGTCCAGGAGGGATTTTCAGCGGAAGATGACAGACTTCCGGCACGGTTCTTCCAGCCTGCAAGTGACGGTGCCTTGTCTAAAACATCACTGGACTATGAAGAAATGGAAAAAGCAAAGCATTATTATTACCATCTGATGGGATGGGATGATATGGGCAATCCGATGCCCCAAAAGCTTGAAGAGTTGGGGATTGATCATTTGGCTGCAAAGTAGGCTGGTGGAAATAACCCGTGTTTGCGTTGGCGCATAAATGAGTATAAAATTCAAGGTCCCAAAACTGTTGCAGGAGAGAACCGACGGCGCGGTGCTTATCGAGGTTCGGGGCGGCAGCGTTCAGGAGTGTATTGAAGACTTAATTCGCCGTTATCCGGGCCTTCAAGGAATGATATTGGATGGAAAGGGCAGAATATTATTAAAATGGATGATTTATATCAACACTCAGAGCACCGTCTCATCCAATGAATTATCATATTCTGTCAAGGACGGGGATATAATTGCATTGCTGCCCATGGTAGCCGGCGGTTAGTGGACTGAAAAATAGCCAAACATATTTGGCAATAAAGAAACAGCAGCCCCTTGAGTTTTGCAGGCTGCTGTTTTTTTAGTACCTATTTATTGTTTGTGTCTTGGTGCCTGGCCATTCTTCCCGGTTTATCCGGGTTAGGGGTTTATATATCATAGTACAGATAGAACTCATGCGGATGGGGCCGCAGTTTAATATCGTTGATTTCATTTTCAGTTTTATAGTCAATCCACATATCAATGGCATCCTGGGTGAAGACATCGCCCTTCAGGAGAAATTCCTGATCGGCCTTTAAGGCTTCGAGGGCCTCGTCCAGCGAACCGGGAGCCGAAGGGATTTCGGCCAGTTCTTCCGGTGGCAGATTATAAATATCTTTGTCCAAGGGATCACCCGGATCGATTTTGTTCTGGATGCCGTCAATGACCGCCATCAGAATGGCTGAAAATGCCAGGTAACCATTGCAGGATGGATCCGGTGTACGGAACTCGATCCGTTTGGCCTTGGGAGATGTGGAGTACATCGGAATTCGAACTGCAGCGCTGCGGTTGCGGCTTGAATAGGCCAGGTTCACCGGAGCTTCAAACCCCGGAACCAGTCTTTTGTAAGAGTTGGTGGTGGGATTGGTAAAGGCACATAGGGCCTGGCAGTGTTTCAGGATACCGCCGATGGCATACAGCGCCTCCTGGGAAACACCGGCATACTTGTCACCGGCAAACAATGGCTGCCCTTTTTTCCAGATGCTGATGTGGGTGTGCATGCCGGTGCCGTTATCTTCAAAGAGGGGTTTTGGCATGAAGGTCACCGTGTGGTTGTGACGATAGGCGACGTTCTTGAGGACATACTTAAACCACATGAGTTGATCGGCCATCTGCAGCAACGGCTTAAAACGCATATCGATTTCCGACTGCCCGGCAGTGGCGACTTCATGATGCTGGGCTTCGGTTTCGATTCCCAGCTCTTCCAGCGTCAGGACCATTTCCGTGCGTAAATCCTGGAATTTGTCCATGGGAGGGACCGGAAAATATCCTTCTTTTGGGCGCGGTTTATAGCCCAGATTTGGGCTTTCATCGCGACCGGTGTTCCAACTGCCCTCGATGGAATCAATTTCATAAAAAGCCCCAAAACGAGTCGATTCAAAACGGATATCATCAAAGATAAAAAATTCCGGTTCAGGACCGATGTAGGCTACATCGCCGATAGCAGTGCTTTTCAAATACGCATCCGCTTTTTGAGCAATATTGCGCGGATCCCGAGTGTAGGGCTCACGGGTCACCGGATCAACAATATTACAGATTAAGGTCAAGGTCGGTGCCGCATAGAAAGGGTCCATTTTGGCGGTTTCAGGGTCCGGTATGACCAGCATGTCGCTGGCATGAATCGGCTGCCAGCCGCGAATACTCGATCCGTCAAAGCCGAAGCCGTCTTCGAAACTGGATTCTTCCAGCTCCCTGATGGGTACGCTGAAGTGCTGCCAGAGCCCCGGATAGTCCATAAATCTTAAGTCGACCATTTTTGCTCCGTTTTCTTTTGCCATGCCTAATACTTCCTTGGGGGTCATTTTTTTCTCCTTGTTTTGTGGTATCAATTTTAGCGATTCTTTTTTATAATCCTAGATAGCATCCGGTCCCGTTTCTCCCGTCCTGACCCGGACGGCTTCCTCCACGGGCAGCACAAAAATTTTGCCGTCTCCGATCTTGTTGGTATTGGCAGCTTCGCGAATTTTCTGTACTACCTGGTCGGCGCGATTTGCATCCACTACAATTTCGATTTTAATTTTAGGGATAAAATCCACCACGTATTCGGCCCCGCGGTAGATCTCTTTGTGGCCCTTTTGCCGGCCGTAACCCTTCACCTCGGAAACCGTCATTCCCTGGATACCGATTTCGTTCAGCGCCTCTTTTACATCGTCGAGTTTGAAGGGTTTAATGACCGCTTCAATTTTTTTCATAACCTTTCCTCCTTAATATAACGAAGATTGAATATTTAAATATCGTTTCTCATAGCAAGTCGGTCTATAATTAAAATCAGATTGGAATCCTAAATTCGTCAATAGTCATTCACAATTCGTCATTCCACGGGGGGCAGCCTTCCCAATATGGCGGCTTTAATTTCGGCCACCTGACCCGGGTCATCTATTTTTTGACCGTTAAGATCCCAGACATAAAATACATCGACGACCTGGTCCGCTTTAGTCGCTATTTTAGCGACCCAGATGTTAAGTTCGCATTGATACAAAGCATCTGTAATACCGAACAGCAAGCCGGGAAAATCATAGGTGAAGACTTCGATGATAGTAAAAAAACTTGAACTGGTGTTATCCACCTTGACACGGTGGGGCTTTTTATACTTACTAAGGCTGGACCGACGGAAAGCGGTCCTTTTTTTTTGAAGCGCTGCTGCCAAGTTTAATTCGCCGGATAAAGCAGCGTCAAGGTTCTTTTCGGCACGGTCCCATTTTTCCTCTTCTCTTATTTGATCCGGCGGGGGTTTGACCTCGAAGATATCCAGGGCGATGTTGTTGCGCCAGGTGAACACCTGGACATCAAGAATATCAATGTTATTTAAGGTGAATACGCCGGCTATTTTAGAAATGAGACCTGGGCGGTCCCTGGCACAAATGGTAACCGACCGGGTGTTGGCATCGCCTGATCGTTTTATATACCATAAAAAGTCGGCAGCACCCAGCTGGTTGTAGAGATTTATGTGCTCCAATATCGCCGGCGTCGGCATATAGAGCCGGTATCGCGGAGACATGACCTTGAACAGGGTACCGATGTTTTCTTGAGCTTTTTGCGCATGCACTGAATTGATGATTTCATTTCGTTTCTGCTCTATGTTTTCGACAGCCTCCTCAGTGGCCAGCTCACCTTTTTCCAACACGTTTAAAACCTTGAGAAAAAAAGTCCTCAAAAGGGTTGCCTTCCAATCGTTCCAGGCCATCGGTCCTGTTGCGATCGAATCGGCGACTGTCAGCAGATAAAGCATTTTTAACCGGTTTGCATCTCTTATTCTTCTGGCGCAGAAAATTGCAGTTTCTTCGTCGTTAATATCTCTTCGGGTGGCTGCTTTGACCAGAAAAAGATGCTCTTGGACCAGAAAAACGACAGTTTCCAGGTCCTCGGATTTCATCCCCATTCCGGCAAGAATTTTTTTTACAATGGCACCCCCTTTTTTTGCATGGTCCTCCTCAGATTCTCCTTTCCCGATGTCATGGAGCAGGACAGCCCAGAAAAACAGTTTCTTATTTTTAAGTTCACCGTAGAGCCTGTCGCATAAAGGTTCCAAACTGCTGACATTGGTGGTACCGAATTTTTTGGCTATCTGAACCGCTCTCAGCGAATGCTTGTCAACAGGGTAAAGATGATATTCATCATACTGAATACGGTTAACGATGTTGCGTAATTCGGGTATGAACCGTACAAGAAAGCCGGCGTTCAGCATCTCATTTAAGACATTAAAAGTCGGCGCCGGAGCTGCCAGAATTCGCTCGAAAGATTTGACGATGGGTTTTGAACTTCGAAATTTTTTGTCGACGAGATAGGAAAATTCTCTGACCAGTCTTTTAGCTTCAGCACTTAAAGGAATTTTTAGCCGTGCACTTTCTTCAAATATTTTCAGCAAAAGAACCGGTGATTCAATTATGCTTTCAGGGGAAGCAAAATTAAGCATCCCCCATTTGATAACTTCCAGGCCTTCCATAGTGCTTGTTTTGCTTGATTTCTTTCTCCGTTTGCGTTTCTTTTCAAAGCCCAGTTCATGAAGAAACATCAGATGCTGCTGTTTCAAATACTCCATCCGCCCGTGAAGTTCACCCAGAAATCTTTCGACCGGCTGCTGATTTTTTATTTTTTTATATTTTAATGCATCAGCCAGCTTGAGCTGATCTTCAAAGTTCAGCTGATCACATTTTCGGCCACAAAAGTAGTGCATACGATTGCGCGCGTACCAGATAAAGTTAAGGGAGCGACGTAATGCCTGAAATTCTTCGTGGGAAAGCAGCCCCAGATATTCAAGATCTCTGGGATGCTTTATGTTAAATTCAATCTGGCTGATCCACATCATGGTATGATAGTCTCTTAAACCACCCTGACCTTCTTTGAGGTTGGGTTCAAGAAGATAAGCCGAATCACCGAATTGGGCATGCCGCATTTTATTTTTTTCAACCAGCCAACTGATGATGGTGCGGGAATTTTTGCGGATGAGTTTTTGCCGCAATTGATCCATGAGTTCAGAGTATACAAGGGACCAGCCGCAGATGAACCGTGCATCCAGAATCGGGGTAAGCACTTCGAAATCTTTGGATGCGAGCGCTAAGCATTCTTTCAAAGATCGGGTGGCATAGCCGACATCAAGACCGATGTCCCACAACGGGTAAACGATTTCCTGGATCAGTTTTTCCGCTTGGGTCGGGACCTTTTTTTTAAATAGAAACAGGAGATCCACATCGGAATTAATACACTGTTCTTCGCGACCATAGCCGCCTAGAGCAATAATGGTATACGGGTTTTTGCCGATATCCATGCGCGGGCCGATCATACTATTCTCAAATGCCAGCCGAAAATAGTCATCTATAATCCGGGCATGCTGTCTTAAGAAATCAGGTTCTTTACCCTGCAAAAAGCGGGCAATGAGCCCCTCAGTTTTTTGCTTCAGCAGACCGGAGGCCTGTTTATGGACGTTTTTCATTTTGTGTTTCAGCGCGTTCATCCTGTTTGATTGATCATCCTATGGTCTTCTTATGTATAAAGCAATATGTGTGCCGGAGGTTCTGGATATAAATAAAATAAATAATTTCAGAATATTAAAGGGATAAATTGCAAAAAAATGGAATGAAGGAAGTTACAAATTTGGCAAAAATTAAATTAAAATATTACAAATTTGTAACGTTTAATATTTAAAATATGACTTCCAAATTTCTGCCACCCGTTTCTGCAGCCGGTGGAATTTTTCCCGGGGGACTTTGGCTGGTTTTTCCTGGAGACTGAGCTGATGTGCGGCAGCACGATAGATCAAATAGGCATGTTTGAGCACGTGAGCTGTTATTTCGTCCATGGTACCGGTTTCAATCAGGGATTGGATCAAGCGGACATTGTCCGTCCATTTCAGAAGACCGGCATACTTGTGGGAATTTAGCAGTACCAGATATTGTACCAAGAACTCTATGTCTACAATTGCGCCGGTGTCCTGCTTCAAATCAAAAATACCCTTTTCCGGTTTCATCAGTTCTTTGCGCATTTTTTCGCGCATGTCGACGACTTCCGTTGTTAACTTTTCCCGGAACCGTGGACGGGCAAGAACTTCTTTGCGGATAGTTTCAAATTTTTTAGCTAAAATACTATCCCCACAGATCGGTCTTGCTCTGATCAAGGCCTGATGTTCCCAGGTCCAGGCGTCTTCGAACTGGTAGTTGCCAAAGGCTTCAATATGGCTGACCAGAATTCCGGAGCTTCCGCTGGGCCTCAGGCGCATGTCTATTTCATAAGCCTTTCCCGCACGGGTATGGGAGGTGAGGATGTGGATAACGCGTTGGCCGAGGCGGTTGAAAAATTGAGCGCTGTCGATCGTTTTCTCTTTTCCGTGAGTTTGTTCGCCGGTTCTTCCGGCATGTAGAAAAACAAGGTCAAGATCCGACCCGTAACCGAGTTCCAGCCCACCCAGTTTGCCATAGGCGATGACGACAAATCCCTTTAGGCAGCGTTTATTGTCCAACCGGCAGACAGGTGTGCCATGCTTTGACACGAGATGATTCCAGGCAAGATCTACAACTTCAGTCAGAATGCTTTCGGCAATTGCCGAGAGATAATCGCTCACCCGCATCAATGGCAGGGTGCCGCTGACATCGGCCGCCGCCACACGCAGAACATGGATTTGTTTAAAAATGCACAGCTGTTCGATCTGGTATTCCAGGTCATCTATGGGTACTTGCCCAAGTCTTCGGCGCAGGGCATTTTTCATTTCAATTTTTTCCGGCGGCAGATAAAGGGTGCGTGGGTCAAGCAGTTCATCCAACAGCACCGGATGCAGAGCCAGAAATGATGCAATCCACGGGCTGGCAGCGGAAAGTTTCACCAGATGGGAAAGGGCCGTCGGGTTCTCCAATAATAGGGCCAGATAACTGGTGCGTCTTTCAATGGTTTTAATCAGGTCGATGATTCTGCGAAGCGTGATCAACGGATTTTCACACGTACCGATCTCTTTTAAAAAACGGGGTACCAATTGGTCAAGGCGCCGGCGGCCCCGGGAGCTCAGAGCCCTTGTTTCCGGATCATTCTTTAAATAATCCAGCAACTTTATGACTTCGTCCGAATGATCATAACCGATGGCATTCAGCATGATCTCTGCCTGTTGGCCGGCCGGCGGGTTTCGCCAGATGACTTGCGACGGGTCTTCAGTATTCTTTTGCCGGTCATCCGTATCACCGGATTCCAAAAGCATCTGGAAATGGCCGTGGACAATTTTCCTGTGATTTTTTAAAGCGGTTTTGAATGACTCCGTGTCGGGAAAACCCATGGATAGCGCCAGCCGCAACTGGTTGTGGTCATCCGCCGGCAGTTTGTGGGTTTGCTGATCGGAAAAAGCCTGGAGACGGTTTTCGGTATTTCGTAAAAACACATAGGCATTGATCAGTTCATCACTGACTTCTTGCGGGATATGACACTCAACGGCCAGCGTTTTTAATACCTTCAGTATACCGGTGTTCTGCAGAGCGGGATTTACCCCACCGCGTATCAGCTGGAAAACCTGACCGAAAAATTCAATCTCACGGATTCCACCCGCACCGAGTTTGACATTATTTTCCATGTCCTTGCGCCTGACTTCCAGAGCAATCATCTGCTTCATCTCCCGCAGGGATTCAAAGACACTGTAATCCAAATATCTACGGTAAATAAACGGATGGAGCCGATCAAGCAAAAAGGCGCCGGCGTCTTTGTCACCAGCCACAACCCTGGCCTTGATCAGGGCATAGCGCTCCCATTCCCGGCCCTGTTGTTGATAATATTGTTCCATGGCCTCAAAATCCATGGCCAGAGGGCCGTTTTCGCCAAATGGGCGCAGGCGGGTATCAACCCGAAACACGAAACCGTCTGCCGTTGGCCGGCCGATGACTTTGATCAGCCGGCGGCAAAGACGGGAAAAGAATTCATCATTGCTCATGGATTTTTTTGCGCCGCGGGTGTCTCCCGCCTTCGGGTATACGAAGATCAGGTCGACATCGGAAGAGAAGTTAAGCTCCCGGGCACCCAGCTTGCCCAATCCCAGAATAGCCAGACGCTGTTTCGAGCCGTCTGTTGCCGTCGGCGTGCCATGGTCGCGGCACTGCCACTGATAAAGTGTGTTGAGGGTATTTTCCAGACAGGCATCCGCAAAAGCAGATAGATCGGATACGGTTTGCGACAGATCCGCCCATCCGGATAAATCGCGCCAGGCGATGCGGACCAGTTCACGACGGCGATAACGGCGCAGCAGGCGGCACAGAGTTTTTTCATCGGCTGCGCCGGATAACATCGGCTCTAATTTCAGATGGTATTCATCCCCCGGGTAACGGCGAGTGATATCACCACTTTCAATAAGATCAACCAGCATGGCCGGATCGCGGGTACAGCCGTCGGCTGCAAAATTGCTGAAGGCGAATACCTGCTTTGAACTTTTAAGAAATTCAGGGTTGGTGATAGGAGGGATACCTGCGGCATCGGCAGCATGCCGGAAGGCATGCCATTTGGCTTTAAAATCATCTATGAGTGGTTTTGCAAGATCGTTTGTCAAAGTTATTTGTCCAATTATTTTGCAAATATGGTATAAATCAATATTTACAACCGCTTAACCAATCAACGATATCTGTACTCCAGCACACCGGCAGGCTTTAGATCAACCCTCTTGCTTTCCACTCCCGCAACCGTTGATAGGCATGGCGGGCATAATCGCCCTGCTGTATGAATTGTAAATAGTGCCGGTATTTTTTGCCGGCTTGAGGGAATTTTTTCATCCCCTCATAGGCGTAACCTTTGAAGAAAATGATGTTGGGATTGCCGGGAAGCTTTTGGTCATAGCTGGAAAATTCTTTCAAAGCACCTTCAAAATTCTTCATCTGGATTTTGGCAAACCCGCTCAAGTGATAGGCCCGGGCTTCTGCAGGATAAACTTTCTGGGCCATCTCGGCATATTGCCGCCCTACGGCCCATTTCTTTTGAGCCAACTGGCTCATGGACATCATGACCAGTGCAGTATAATCATTGGGCGCCAGTTTAATTGCTTTGCGCAGGTGAACATCGGCTGCGGGGAAATTATTGGCGGCCATTTCTTTCTGGCCCTTTTGCATTTGATTGATGGCGCCTTTTTGGGACCGCAGTTTGGCGGTATTGTCCATGTATCGCTCACGGTATATCGGCTTGTTTTTAGCCGATTTATACTTTGTGGCGGCCGTTTCAACCGCTGTCCGGTAACGCTCATCACTCATGGGATGAGTGGCAAACATAAGTTCGATGGCACTGGGTTTGTGCTTGCCTGTACTCCTAAGCACGTCCATCAGACCCACCATCCCCTGGGGATTGTATCCGGCGCGCACCATGTATTCCATCCCCAGCGCGTCTGCTTCGCGCTCGTTGTCGCGGCTGTATCTTGCCAGCAGTGCACCCGCCCCAAATTGTCCCAGCTGGGATGCCAGATTACCGTAAACGGCGCCTTGGGTTCCTGCTGCCATGGTCAAACCGCCGACAACCGCCTGGGTGAGCATGCCCTTTGACATCTGCTCGGCGGTGTGCCGGGCATTTACATGGCCCAATTCATGTCCGAGCAATGCCGACAGCTCAGCCTCGTTGTCAAGGGAAAGTAAAATGCCCCGGGTGCAGGCAATCGTCCCGCCGGGAAAGGCATAGGCATTGACATAGACTGCATTGACCACATGAAAATTATAGGGCATTTGTGGACGATGGGTTTTCACGGCGATATTTTTGCCGGTGCGGTCAATATAGTCATTCAACCTCTTATCTTGAACCGTCCCGTAATCCGCCGAAAACTGGTACGGCGAGTTCTGCTTATCGATTTGAATTTCTTCATCTTCGGACACCAGCATGAGCTGGCTTCTGCCGGTAACCGGGTTGGTGGCACAGCCGGCAATCAGGCCGGCAGCAGACATGGATGAAAACCACAGAAATTCCCGGCGGGTCATCTTTCCCGCAGTTGGAACCGGTAAAGGATTTCTCAGCATAGTACCTCCTGATGAAATTCGATTTAGCCGGATAAAATGTTTTCGTAATGAATCCATGATAATTTATAAAATAAAGCCGGAAGCATGTCAAAAAAAAAGGAACAACAACACAATATTAAATTAAACTCTTACATTTTTGTAATATATCCAGCCCAATTACACTATTATGCAATTTTAAATTGACATTCATGACATTTCCAATTAGGTTTACTTGACGTTTTTGTCTAAAATAATTGAGTGGTGGTTTCAAAATACCCTGTGAATGCGGTCTAAGTCCGTAATCAACGAAAAAGGCAGCCTTTGCGTATTGGAAAAATCTCCTGCACTCCGATACACGAGCATTTCAGTACTCCCGTCTCGCATTATTCCAGCCTTATTATTCGGTCAGATAGCCCATCACCTTTAATCATCGCTGCTCGAAGGATATCGGCAAAGACGATTCCGGG
>JAJRVC010000334.1 GCA_024277475.1 Deltaproteobacteria bacterium | reverse complement strand
GCCGATTACGCCACCGCCAATAATAATAATTTCAGGGTTCATTGAGTGCGTTTCCCATTGCTTATTGGATCGTTTTTTCTCTGCAATACACTAAAAAAAGACATGAAAATAAATAAAGCAATCGTATTCCGTAGTGCCAAACCAGATCTAATCGTCATCATCGAATGATGTATCTGTCTCTCCTTTCGGCAGCGGGATGATAAAAACAGGTTTCCGGGACCGACGAAGCACCCTTTTGGCAACAGTTCCCAAAAAGGTATGTGCGATGCCCTTTTCATGGGCCCCCATTATGATTGCATCGCAGTCAAAAGCGTCCGCATTTTTTAGTATCTCTTCTTCAGGAAAGCCGCGGTAGACTTCTATTGAAGTAAGTTTTTCGGCGAATTCGAGATCATCTGCAAGTTCCCTATCGAAAAATATCTTCAATCGGTTTTTAATTCGTTCGATGGTATGGGTTACCCCGTCTTCCAGGATCTCCTTGAGGTACTCATCTTTAAGATAGAACGTAAGTGCTTTTACAGCATTTGGCGATGCTCCTTCGATAATATGCAAGATGATAATCTCGGCATCGAATTTTTTTGCAAAGTACACGGCATAGCGAAAAGCATGGGCGGAATTTTTTGAGAGATCGGTTGCGTAAAGAATTTTATTGATATCAGGTAACATTGAATGTTTCCTCCTAATTTTTATGTTATAGAATCAACCGCAGTCCATGCAAATAGCCATTGGCATATTTACTTGCCGGATTAATAGGGAAAATTGTTTATGCCAAAAGACGCTATAATATCCTTATTGGAACAGTGACGGGATGAACATTGAAACAAAGGGGACATAGGTGACCAAGAGCACTACGACCAGATTTGCAGCCAAGAATGGTAGTATTGTAATACTAATTTTTTCCATTGATTCGTTAGAAATAATGGATGCCGCAAACAAACAACATCCCACCGGCGGTGTGGCCAGGCCGGTAATCAGGTTGATACTCATGAACACACCTGCATGCAGCGGATCTATCTCCAGCATTTTAAACAAAGGCAGGAAAACCGGCGTTACAATCATAATTGCCGGGATGCTGTCCATAAACATTCCCAGTGTGAAGAGCATAACATTTATAAGAAGCAATATCAGAAATTTGTTTTGGATATTATCCACCAGAAACTGTGCAAAATGCTGGGGCACTTGCTCATTGGAAAGAGCCCAACCAAACAATGCCGCCGCAGCTATGATAATGGAGACGCTTCCGGTTTCAATGGCTGAATCCTTGACGACGTCAATCAGTTTTCTTGCCGTCATGGTGCGATAACCGAAGAGGGCTATAAATACTGTATAGAAGACCGCAATAACAGCTGCTTCGGTAGGGCTGGCAATACCCAGGATGATACTGCCCAGGATCAATACCGGCAAAACTAAAGCCGGGCTTCCATTCTTTACGATGTTTACACCTTCCATAAAAGGTATCTTCTCGGTTCTTTTGGGAAAGTCTGTTCTTAACCCTATGATTTTTACAGCAAACATCTGTGACAAACCAACAAGCACGCCAGGTATGGCGCCTGCCAAAAACAGATCTCGAATGGAAACCTGGGCTATGGAACCGTATATGATAAACATCAGGCTCGGAGGAATAATGGGTCCCATGGTCGATGATGCGGCAGTTACGGCTGCACTGAACCGTTTTGAGTAACCTTCTTTTACCATTGTGGGAATCAGAATAGATCCTATGGCGGTTGTATCGGAGATGGCGGTTCCTGTAATCCCGCCGAAAAACATACTTACCACGATGTTAACGTAGGCCAGGCTGCCCTTTAACCTCCCCACCAATAGATCGGCGACCCGAATCAAGCGATCACTGATGTTGGCCTCGGACATAATTTTGCCGGCTAGAACGAAAAACGGAATCGCTAATAAAATGAATGAATCAAACGACCGTATTATCCGGATAACAACGATGTCCAGGGGCAGGTCTACTCCCAAAAAATAAACCATTGTCGAGGCAATCAAAGCAAAAGGTATGGGTATCCTAACCAGCATCAGCAGGGCAAAACAGATCACCATGAGTATAATATACGTCATTGTTACCCCCCATATATTTGTAAATTGTAAATTGAATTCACAGATGTTGCTAAAGTTCAATTGATAATACAACAGGATGAGGGCTATTCGTTATCTGCCATACTCACCAAGTAATCCAATTGTTTTTCTCAAAAGATATAAAAAAATTATCACGAAACATATCGGCACTGCGAAATAAACGATCCCCATTGAAAAAAACGATAAAACAGGCGAATGTACGCCCCACATACTAATCGTATACTTTACACCTTTAAAGATAAGCATGGCGGAGAGCCCCATTACTATCAGATAGTGTGCCAAGTCAAATACCATCTTGACGCCCCTGGGCATTATATTGTAAAAAGATTCTATGACTGCATGGCCCTCTAGCATATAGGAAATGGCGCTCCCTATCAGCACAATATATATGTAAACATATCTTGCAACGGCGTTCGACCAAGGTATTGGCTGACCCAGAAAATACCTCATGGCAATGCTGGCACCCAATAGTAAAGTCAGGCCAATCAATAATATTGTCATGAAAATATTGCTGATTGTTTTGATCTTCTCAAGAATCAGATCAAAATTTGCTCCACTCCCTCTGCCTTTTTTGTCATAGTCCATAACAACTTCTCCTTATCAGGCTTCCATAAATAGTTGTTTTTGATAGTCTCTGCAATGGTACCTGATATCTGGTCAAGCAGGATTATGATTTATCGGGTTGCGGGTGTTCAGGCTCAAATGCCGCTGGTTTCATTTTTTCATACCGGTTCAACCCGACAAACCAAATGTCTATTGGAGTCTTGCGTCTATAGTAGAAAAGCCTTCACCCCGGCCGGCGTGCTTTCTTGGAAGAAAGTGAATCATCCAAGATTACAACCAGATTCTGCCGGCCGGGGAAACCAAGTATCCGACCGACTAAATTACAGCTAACCGTAGATTTGCCGTAATTTACAAAGTAGCTTAAGGATCAGCCAATCTAATCCCTTTTGCCTTTATAGGCTTCCGGCAGCGCTACGTCCGGATCGAGCAGCTGGATTTCCTCATACCAGGCTTTCCAATGCGGATTCTTTTTAAACCATTTGGCATACACTTTCTTAGAAGCCTTTTTAAAGGGAGTGGTGTCAGGATAGGTTATCGTAAATCCATCCTCTTTAGCCTTTTTAATGAATTCTTGTTCCCGAACATACTGCCAGGCATCCGTCAATTCAATAGCGCTTTTTGCAGCGTCTGAAACAATATCACGCTGACTGTCATTGAGCTTATCCCATGTCCTGGGGGAGAAAAAAAGGATCTTCTGGGTCCACATCTGGTTCAAAATGGCATAACTATTAACCACCTCCTTCATCTTGAAGATATAGTTGCAGTAAACACCCAGATCGTTGGCATTGACCAGGCCGGTCTGCAGAGAAGTGTATAGTTCACCCCAGTCTGTCGGGGTAACGGTAAAACCGAATTCTTTATAGATGTCTACAAACAAGGGATTCTGCATGCAACGTAGTTTCACCCCTTTAGCATCCTCTATTTTGGTAATGGGTGTAGTACTGGCTATGGCAAAACCATTGCAGTCCGAGTATATGCCCAACGCTATTAAACCGGTGGCTTTACTGATTTTCCTCAGGATCTCATTGACGACACCGGAACGTCGGGCAACCTTATAGTGCTCCATACTTTTAAAAAGATAGGGCAACTGCAGGAATTGAACATCCGGGTAATATCCGGCAATGTGACCAGCGCTTGTTGCTCCGATTTGCACACTTCCCAGCTTTAGAAACTCGATGGCCTCTTCCTCACTGTTGGTCAGAGTTCCGGGGAATATCTTTACCTTGATCTCACCGTCGGTTTTTGCCTCGACCAGATCCTTGAAGGTTTCGGCAAGAAGTTGATCGGCATCAAAAGTATTATTCTGGTGGGCAAACTTCAGGGTGATCTTGCCGGCCTCCGCATCCAGCATCCCAAAAATTGTCACCATCGTCATCACCAGAAATACACTTAGTAATCTTTTGAAATAACTTGATTTGTTACTTAACATGACCGAATCTCCTTTCATTGGGTTTCAAGCGGTTGTTTAGATCTCTTTTTCATTGAACGCGCCTGTTTTGGGCATAATAAAAAATATATTTTTCACCTCCTTTCGCCAACAAGTTAGTTCGCTTCGCTCACAATTAGAATATTCCATCATTCGATACGGCTCGACAAGGAAATGGCCGTAAAGAATGCTGTGATTTTCTCCGATGCGTAGGCGCTAGCTTACGAGCCGGAGGCGCTTGCGCCGCGTGACGCTCCATCTTTTGAATCCATAAAATTCGATAGAATTCTTTCATTCGACATTCGTCGTTAGTCATTCGATATTAGCTTTTTCCCCGCATTCAAATACGTTTTGATCTGATTTAAATCCAGCCCTTTCAATCCCATATGGTCCAGGTTCCGACCTTCTTTGCGGCAGTCTTTCCCCATGATAACCGATCCCAAAGCGATCAAAGCATCCATCATCGGTGTCGCCACACCCACGGCAGCTCCAATACTCGCCCAGGCCACCAACCCATACGGAATATCCTCAGTCACGTATCGGTTCTGCAATGAATCAGGTCCTTTAACAGGCGTCAGACCGGCACTGCCGTTTAAAGATTCCCAGAGCGTCCCGCGAGGGCCGTAAGCGGATTCCACCATCATGTCCACCCCGGTTGGAAGATCAATTCCAAGACGCTGTCCGATCTCAAGTCTTTCCCGGTCCAGCGCTTCAATTACGCGCACGACCGAGGGCGTCATTCCCTCTTCATACATGTAGAACTCGCCATGGGAGCGCTCGATACGGCCGGCGTTTAAGAGACAACCGGCGGGGTGCAACAGGGGGGTCAGGTGCCCGAACCCGGTTTCAATCACTGTATTTTTCAAGGCAAAGGGGTATAAATCTTTAATTTTTTCATAAACCAGCGGTCCCTTGTTCCCGGGTACGGCTGCCAGGGCACAAACCGCACGGATGTGAAAGGTCTGCACTTTGCCGGGTGCGATCAGCCGGGTGGCAAACGGAAGTCCCCCGGTCTCAGCAATAATTATCTTCTTGGGATTTCCATTTCTCCGCAGGGTTTCTCGAAACTCAAGGGCTGCAAGTGTGCCGGGCATGAGGACCACCATCTGCTCTTCCTTCAGATGGGGAGCAAGGAGTCGAGCATACGAGGAAGCCGCAAATCCGGGCAAAGGGATAAAGATGACTTCGACGTCCTCGATCGCTTCGATGATATCGGAGGTGACAAGATTCAGCCTCGCTTTTCCGTTGCCGGCGACGCCCGTCATTTCGATTTCACGGCATTCAAACACTTTCTGCATGGATGCCGCGAATTGCTCCATTTCAAACATGTTGACCGACAGGCCTTTAAGGGAAAGATCCGCTGCAATGGTATGAGAGCCGTTCCCACCTCCCATCACCGCTACTTTCATCGGGTTCATATGAATTTCCTTTCACTATAACCGTTCACAGGGTTCAGGGCTAAGGGCAAAGAAGGTTTACTAAACAATTGCCAATTGGGCTCCAAATTTTAGATCAGGCACAGGGCAGCTCGCCGTCCATCAGTGGGAGGACCGTCCCCACCCCCCGGGCTTTGGCCCGAGTGTAAATCTCCATTGCAAAGGCTACGTCTTCGATGACCAAACCGTCGTTGAGGTCGATGATACGTTCCTTTTACAGCGGATACATCAATTTTTCTACATTCTCCACCCGGGCTATTCTCTCGTAGCGAAAAATTTTTTCCTCATGAGCATCGAGAAGCTCGGGTGATGTGCGTTCCTCTCTGAGATCACAAAGCTTGGTTGCCCCCCAGAGAATCCAGTGTAAAGAAACCATGGGTTCTCTGATGTGAATCTTTTTTCTGAGAAGTCCGACATTCCTGCCACTTAAGCAGGCGTATTCTTCTACAAAGGCTCCCCGATCCGCCGCATTGAGAACATGAGGCGAACACCATAACTGGGCGGGCTCGGAAAGGAAACAACTCAGGTCATAAGAACAATCATCTACCCGGGGCTTTTCCCAGTCAATCATTCTCAATCCTGCCGGGGTTCTGATAAAATTATCGCATCCCACATCCGTATGATTCAAGCAGTCGGACTGGAAGGCAAGATTTGATTTCAAAATTCGTAATCGAATTTCTTCCAGGGCCAGTTCAGAACGGGAAACTATTTTTTTTTCAGCAGTTTTTCGGGTTTTATAGTAAACGATATCGTTTTGGACAAAATCATAAGTATCTTTCAAGGGGTCCTGCCAGGAAACAAAGTCGACCCCCCAATGATCCAGAGAGTGGAGTTTTGCCAGCAAGGCGGCAGCTTCCGGTATGTGGGACTTTTCGAGCAATAGATGAGGGCCTTCCAAATACTGTTCAATCAGGATGTCAAACTCGAAGTACTGTCTGGTGGCATCGATGTGATACACATCCGGCGATAGCCCATGGCCTTCGAGAAACTTAAGCGTGTTGTATTCGTATTCGACCTGCTTGCTGAGCCCACTTTGCTGATCGATGTTAACGCGAAAAATAAATTCTTTGCTGTCCACGCTTATGTGGAAATTCAGATTATAGGATCCGGGGGTCATTTTATGGAATTCCAAGGATTCCATATTTTGAACGCCCAGAATTTCCGGCGGAATATTTTTCAGGTACTTCTCGATACGTTTCCGCAAACCGGCCGTCGTCGTTGAGACTCCACGGTCCGCCCTTTTCATTTCAGCACCTTGTCACCGAGTTTTTTCAGAACTTTTTGAATATGATTTTTTAAGGTTCCACCGGCGTGTTTTCCATCCCGTTTCCTCAAAGCATCCACCACTTCCCTGTGATCGATGAATTGGTCCAACAGCTCCTGTTTGCTGAAAATTTGATAATGCCAGAATCTGGCGGAAACACCCTGAAGTTCATGAAGCACAGAAATCAATTTGGGATTGTGGGTGGCCTCGTAAATGAGATTGTGAAAATCAAATTCACATTGCATTAGCTCTTTCAGGTTTTCGTGATCCTGTTCTTCCAATTCATTGACCCGCGTCAAGATCTCTGCAAGTGCTGCCAGTTCTTCCGCGGTGATCCTTTCCGCAGCCAGTTCTCCGGCCAGCCCTTCAAGAACCGTTCGAATTTCAATGTTATGTTTGTAAACATGGATGTCGACAGGTGAGACGATGGTGCCTGAACGGGAGAACCGCTGGATGAGACCGTCTCGCTGCAGCTGGAGCAACACTTCCCGCAGGGGGGTCCGTCCCAGGCCGTAATGATCCATCAAAGCCTTTTCGTTTAAAGACTCCATCGCCTTGAGTTCGTGGGTGACGATCCGGTACCTGAGATCCTTGTAAGTTTCGTCTTTTTTCGAAGCCATGGCAAGAATGATTCACCTGAAGGGATAGTTGGTTAAATATATTAATATTCCATTCAAACCAAGCTGATATATCACAATTAAATTTTTAGTATATTAAACTTCTCTCTTTGTCAAGAATAAATTGAATCTAAATCGATCTTGACATGAAATTGCTGATCTGTCATATCCCTATCCAAAAAAATATCACACTAGTGTTGCCATATATCAAGTTTCACTTGTCATCGATGAGGAGGAAGCAATGGAATCCACCGCGGAAACAATCGTAGTTAAAAATGCAACTATCATTGATGGTACCGGAGCCGATCCCGTCTCCAGCGGATTCGTGATCATTGAAAAAGACCGTATTAAAGAGGTTGGAACTGGAGACCCCGGAGCGCTCCCATCCAATGCCCTATTGCTGGAATGTCGGGGTCAGACCCTGTTGCCGGGGCTCATTGATGCCCATGTCCACCTCGGGGCGGTGGATGCCAACATCATTGACCAGCAAAGACAGTACTTTTCCTCTTTGCTGGTGGTAAAGACACTCAAAATCATGGAGCAGACCCTTGACCAGGGATTTACTACCGTGAGAGACGCCGGCGGGGTGGATCCCGGATTCCGTGAAGCGGTAAATCAAGGTTTGGTGCCGGGGCCGCGCGTATTCGTGTGTGGACCGCCTCTGACCCAGACCGGGGGTCACGCCGACTTCAGACTTCCCACGGAAATCGGACCGCCGGTGCGCCATGCCGCAGGGTTGGCCTCGTGGGTGTGTGACGGGGTGGATGAAGTACGGCGGGCCACCCGGAACTTGCTGCGTCAGGGTGTCGATCACATCAAGGTCATGGCCGGAGGAGGCGCCATGTCGCCCAGCGATGAAATCGACACGTCTCAATACAGCCTTGAAGAGCTTGAAGCCGTTGTGTTCGAAGCGGAATCCGCCGGTACGTATGTCATGGCACATTGCTACTCCGACCGCAGCATCCTCAACAGTGTCAAAGCGGGAATTCGATCCATCGAACATGGAAACCTGCTTACAGAGCTGTCGGCGGTGGCCATGAGGGATGCAGATGCTATTCTGGTTCCCACGATCGTGACCTATGAGATAATTTCGCGCATGGGCAAAGACCTGGGGATACCGGAAAACAACGTCAGAAAGATCAACATCGCGCGGGAAAAAGCGCTGGTTGCCCTGGAGACTGCTCACCAGGCGGGAACCAAAATCGCATCGGGAAGCGATCTGCTGGGTCCCATGCAGATCTATAAAGCCATGGAACTGGAGCTGAAGGCCCGGGTTCTCGGTCCCATGGGCGCACTGGTGGCAACCACCAAAACCAATGCGGAACTCCTTAACCGGCAGGAGGATCTTGGTACTGTCGAGGCCGGTAAACTGGCAGACATCATTGTGGTGGATGGTGACCCTTTGGCGAACATCAATATACTTCAGGCGTACAAGGAAAAGATATCTGTCATCATGAAGGGCGGCTGGGTCCATAAAAATATACTTTAATTCAATCCATTCATTGGGGGTAACCATTGCCGGCTTTTCGGGTGGCGGGATTCAGAACGTTATCATCGCCGTGGGAGCCATCGACTGGCGGGCATACACCCGTCCGGTTCGGGCGGAGGTGCTGTCATTATTGACGCAGGAAACGTTTGTCGAGTCGGCCAGAGCCGTCGGATGTGGTCCACTGAGAATCATCCTGCGTCATATTCTGCCTTATACTCTGGGATCCATGATCGCCATAGCCCTGCTGATAGCCGACGAACCCACCACTATAAATAAATCAGGGACTCGTTAATCACAAAATCCCTTTTTCTTAACTCATTGATAAATTCCGCCGCCGGCAGCATGGTTTCAATTCCATCGACTCCTTTTCTCATGGCTTTGCCTTGTG